>JBARYO010000860.1:0-2002 GCA_049647905.1 Elainellaceae cyanobacterium
ACGATGGCGTCGAACTTGCCTGTTTGCTTCAATCAGCTTGGCGCTCAGGTGCATCTCGATGTCATTACAATACTCCTATCCCTCAACCATGGCTACCCTTTCGCCAAACTGAGAATTGCTGGCAAAAAACTTTTCAGTCCAGCCTGTTCAAACGACCGGAAAACAGGTTATTGTAGATGTACTTTGGGAGTGCATCGTTTCAGAGTTACGAGATCGCTGTCGGCAATCTGAGCTCCCCCAGGTAAAGGTTCAGAGTAGAGGTTATCAACGGCCAAGGCTCCACAGCGTAGAGGGTGGTCGCTTATAAATTTTTTGCTGTTCTAATGCTACTACCGAGTACAGGCTCTCGGGCTACCTTTTTGCCAAAGCGCGGGTAGCCCGTAGCCAGACGACAGGTAAGCCGCTTGGGCAAGCATTTAGATTCAGATTACAAGTTTGCATCTGCCTAGGAATGCCTACACATCACGGTTCTCTAGAATGTTATTCGATGGCCGGAGCACATATCCGGACAGGCTCTATACATCGGGCAGGCATTCCTATTTCCTAATCCAGTCGGGCTTGAATCAAGCCCCATTCTCCAGCCGTCATCCAGTTCGGAGCAGCAAGGGTCACCTCCGACACCTGGCCCGTTGTCAGACCCACGACTAACTCTGACTTAAGGGTTCTCAATGCAGCCACTGGAGCTGAAAAATAGGCGGCAATGGTGTTAAAGCTAGCCGTGACCGGCCAGCAACAGTCCCCCAGCAGTCGGCGATAGTTGGCATCCCCCTTCAAAATTACAAGCTGGCTATCTCGAAACTGGGCCTCCAGCTCCGCTTGTAATTGCCAGAAGGCCAGGGGACGATTCCAGATTGGGCTGTCGCACAGCTGCAGCGCTCCTTGGCTGAGAAAAGCCCTGATCTCACCGGCTAGGGGCGCACCCGCGATCGCTGTTAGGGTCTGCTCCACATCACGTCGCGTGGCATCGGAGACAAACGTCGGATAGGCTTTGAGGTGCAACTTGACTCGGAGTTTGGGATAAGTCTGAAGAATGCTAGCGGCTAAAGCGAGGTCGGCAATGAGTTCAGCTCCAGCGTTGTCGGCCACAATATCCACATGACCAGCCGCGGCCCGATGGTGAAGATGATGCAAGACCTCTGGGCTTTGGTCCACAAGAATATGCTCCGGACTACCTTGCTCACGGGACTCATGCTGCCACGACTCACCGGGTTTGAGACTGAGGTCAGCCCGGTTGCCCCACAGCGAGCCATAGAGGCTCTGCGAGAGCGATACAGCGGGTCGACTGGCCTGGGGGACGGCGCTGTTGAGTGCCGCTTGCTTCTGGGGGAAAAACGGATCGGCCCCGCCGGCATCGGGGCGAAAATAGTTCACCGCCTCTAGAATACGGCGATAGAGGTAAAATTCGGCGAACAGCCAGGGCACATCCACCCAGTTCAGCCCATTGTAGGGAGCAAGATCTTGCTCCCATTGTGCCCAATCAGGGGCATGTTGGTCTTCAAGCGACCGTATTGTGCCCTGCTGTAGCTCATGGCAAAGCTGCTGCAGGTGTCTCACGGCTACGGGATCGAGAGAGTTTTCCTGAATCACTTCTATAACCGCAGGCCAGCGGCTCGTAACGGTGTAGTGGGCAAACGAACCAGGATCGCCCATCATCAGTGGGGGCGGTACTTGAGCAATCTGGGGAAGCTGGACCTGCTGGACTGGAAAGGACATAGCAGTACGATACTCTACTCCCACGGTGGGCGGTGATCGCCAGCGGTTGGCCCTCTAGGTCCGTCACCCATGAGGCCAGCCACTAAGCCCACAACAAGCAGCCAGCACAGCCACCGGGGCAGGTGAATCATAGCGATCAGTGACAGCGGTAGGTAGGCCAGTAGATCCGTGAGCCAGACGCCCCCCAACAGCAGCAACAGCAACAGCAGAATCCCCATGGTTGACTCAGTCCTCCAATCCCAGCCCTGTCTGATGGGGACAAGATTTACTCGTCATAGTCGGTATGGAT
>JBARYO010000861.1:0-3253 GCA_049647905.1 Elainellaceae cyanobacterium
GGATACTGGCATCTTTGATCAAGATCGCTATTACGACGTGGTGGTTGAGTATGCCAAAGCGACTCCGGAAAATATCTTGGTTCAAATTGGAGGGTGAGAAACGCTGTAAGATATCATGAGTCTCCAATCAGGTAAAGCTATCGTTGTCAACTTTTGTCTGGGATGAACTTGTCTCGCGTAATTGCCAAGTGATACTAAATCGCCCACGAACTGCGAGATGAGATGAGAGGCATGCTATACCGCTCTTACAAGTCATTCAGGGTTGCTATATGAGAAGAAAACAGCCAAGAGTTAAAAATCGCAACCGGAGGTTTACCTCAAAAATAAAATATGCTCCTGGGAGATCTGGTGCAAGAAAACGTAGAAGATTGGCAGCAATAATTCTACTGATATTTGCGTGCGTTTCTTTGTCCTTTATTTTCTATAAAATGCTCTTTACAGCCTCAGTCGATAGTCGAAGCTGTAAAGAGAAAACTGGAGACAGCGAAAACTGCCAAAACGCTGATGTAGCGAGCCATGCTGGAGATTCTATACTTCCGTCTAGTAGAGACGAAATTGTATACAACGTAAAAGAAGTGCCCAACTTTAAGGGCGATCGCGGGACGCAAGAGATTGTTAATGAAGTTGTACAGCTACTGCGAAAAGAAGGTTTTCAAACAAATGGAATATCAATTAGCTTAGTTGACTTTAACTCGTCATCATGCTGTTCCTACGGGGGTTTTCTGGATGATGACCTTAGATATCCCGCAAGTATTGTGAAGCTGTTCTGGATTGCCGCGCTCTACGGCCAATATAATTCTGGCGTACTATCTGAAACTAGCCTTTATAACGAATATGAATATGAGATGGTCCACAACTCAAATAATGATGCAGCTAGCAGACTCATCGATATCATGACTCAGACGGAGTCAGGCAAAAATCTTGTGGGAGATGAGTATGGAGCCTGGAAGGCAAAGAGAGACTGGGTCAACGACTTCTTCAGAGGTGCTGACTATCAAGCGCTTAACATAACTCAAAAAAACTTTCCTACTTCGAGTTTCCTGGAGCCTGAAGGTCGAGACTTTCAGCTTCGGGAAGACACTTTCGGTTCTCCAAACAGGAATTATTTGACTACGCGTGAAACCGCTCGTCTCCTCTATGAAGTTCACACCGAGAAATGCGTTTCTTCTAAGTATAGTAGACGAGTTAAAGACTATCTTAGACACAGTAGAGAAGAAGAACAGTTGCAGCCAACAGAAAATAGTTCTATCGAAGGATTTTTTGGACAATCAATACCCTCCGAAGCTGATTTTTTTACCAAAGTTGGCTTGACAGAATCTTCTAGACAAGAAGCTGCAATAGTTGATTTGCCAGACGGTAGAAGCAGCTATATTCTCGTCGTTTTTGCCGATGGCCAAGAATATTCTCAAGACAATGATGTGTTCCCAACTATTTCTCGGTTGGTTTACGACAAGATTAATCTAAAGAAGCTAGCTAAGATTGAATAGTCAGATGGCGATCGCCTTCGCGGATGATGTGGGAATGTCGGGTGACGCAAGTAGAGATAACTAGCACTTTAGCTATTCATGCGCTCAAAGATAGCCGAAGATGAAGGTGAGAATCGAGTCAGGTAGTTGAAAATCCAAAACTTGATAAAAGAATCCATCATCACCGGCACAGTAGCGATAAATAAATTGATGGCGTTTGGTCGTTCAGGTAGGCCAAAGTGGTGGGAGAGCCACGTTAAAATAGCGTCCCAACCCTCAGCCGAGTGAAAGCCAACAAAGATATCGGTGACCAGAATAAACAAAAATATCTTTATCGGATCGCTGAGGCTCAAAAAAGCGCGATTAGAAAACGTTCGAATAACCGTCAGTCTGCGGCGGTTGAAGTAGACTAACCCGACAAAGATCAAAGTAGCGACTCCGTCAGAAAGCACGTTTTTGAGACCGTTAAGTTCTTCATTGCGGGCTTCTCGCCAAAGCTCTGACGCCTTTTCGGCTAGCTTTTCCTGCTTGATGGCGGTCGCTAATTCTGGAGTAAGCTTGAGCAGCTCGCGGATTTCTATCTCTTCTTTAAACGCTGTCAGGTTGGCCGCAAATTCTGCCTGGATTTCTTCACTAAGCTGTACCGCAGTGGGGTTCTTATCGCCATAATTCCCTAGCAAGGGACCAAACAGCAGGCTTTTTGCCAGCACGCCAATCAAAATCGGCGCGATTAGCAAGATAGCAATCCAGCGGAGTGCGGTCCTGCTTTGGCGACGCCACTGCCGCATTTCGAGAACGACCTGTTTCTCGTACTGTTCGGTTTGTTTACGATTTAGAGAAAACCCGCCTAAGAGCCCAGGCCGAGACAGCTCCGTCGCTGTCATCTCAATTTGCGCTAGGGCCGGGTCGGTGATTTGTGCGGCGGAGGCATGGCCTCGCGGCTTTTTTGGAACCCCGTCTATAGGTAACGTATCGGGCGATCGCCCCAGACTATCCTGCTCGGTTTCATGAGCTGCTTGACGGTCGGCATCGTCGGCACTCACCAAAGGGCGACCCAACAAGAAGCTGTTGAGCTTAAACTGGGCTAGATTGTTGCGAACCTTGAGAAGTTCGCGATCGCAAAGGCTTCTTACGTAGTCGTAGACCGCTCTGCCCAGCGTGGCTTCGTCGGTGATTGGCCTGCCGCCGCAGTATTCATTTTCCAGGTCTTTGATCTTCTGTGCAGCGATGTAGGCATTGTCCAGGACCTGGGAATGCCTGCACTTTAGCCAGCCACCAACCTGTGAAAATCTAAGCCGATTCATGTCCAAAATCCGATACGTTTGCCACAGCTTTCCGTCAGGGTTCCAGCTCCAAACGAAATGAGATTTTGGGGCATTACATCTGCTCTCGATCGCTATGGGTTAATGATGGCTGAGACGGCCCGTTAGCCGAGATGCAAGGATAATACCAACAAACTGAGCCACGATGGTGTTGATGTTAGCTTGAATGACCAACATGTCCAGAGGTTCGATCAACTGACTATTGTTATACAGCGCGAGGCCCCCGGCCTGAGTCAGAGACTTGGCAAGCAGCGTTCCCACAATCACCTCTACGCCAAGCAAGGTCAGCACCATGCCAATGGTATTAATGAGCACCCCTTGCTGCAAAAGATGGATAACGGCTGATTTCTTAGGGTGGACGCTGCCGCGCATACCGTCCAGTTCACGGGCAAAACGGGTATAGCAGAAGGACCAATAGGCCCCTATTGCGAGCGTTACTAAGCCCGCGATCGCAAACAGTAGCCC
>JBARYO010000862.1:0-1885 GCA_049647905.1 Elainellaceae cyanobacterium
ACATATTCCGCAATCACAATATCCTGCGCAACTGTTGGCAGTCGAAGCGTACATTGAAGGCGGCGTTCGTGGTGTGGAAATCGGAACACTTTTAGCAGACCGCGATCCTATAACTGGCAAAGATCGAAAGCCCAAAATGGAACTCTTACGGTTAGCTATTCCACGCCGTGTTTATTCGCGCAACCACATGGATTATGTAGCAGCAACAATGACGAATGTAGCAGAAAGAAGTAAGCAAATGAAGAGCGGTTTTCGCATCAAACGACAAGCGGATATTTTACGCCATTTCACGGTCGAATTGGAGCGATTGGAAGCTAGTGAAATGCTTGTTTCGTAGTTGAAATACTTTGCGAAAGTAGCAGCCACTTCACAGCAGAAGCTGCTTTCGTGAAGCTTAATTCATCCACCTATTCAACGAAAAACAATTAACATGAAATCCATTATTTATCTATCCTTCCTTCTTTTTCTATCCATTCAAAACCTCAATGCGCAAACTGATATGCCCTATATCTTGGACATGCGCGAACGTGCTGATTTGCGCGATCAACTATTGGAAGAACGCCTGGAAACGGTGTTGCCAATGCTGATGCGACGCACGGGCATTGATATGTGGATTATCATTGCGAGAGAATACAATGAAGACCCTGTTTTGAAAACGATGCTGCCAGCGACTTGGCTTTCAGCACGTCGGCGCACCATATTAGTGCTATACGATCAAGGCGAAGAAAAGGGCATCGAAGCCTTAGCGATTGCGCGATATAATGTGGGTGAAACATTCAAAAAAGCGTGGGACAAAGAAAAAGAGCCAGATCAATGGAAACGTTTGATGGAGGTGATCGAAGAACGGCAGCCTAAAAAGATTGGTATTAATCGCTCCGAGCATTTTGGTTTGGCAGACGGTTTGGCAAGCACCGAACACGATTTATTCATGCAATATTTGCCAGAACAACACAACAGTAAAGTTATTGGCGCGGAAAAGTTAGCGATTGGTTGGTTAGAAACGCGTACCGAACGCGAAATGATTATTTACAAACAAGTTATGCGGATTGCGCACCAAATCATTGCTGAAGGGTTTTCCGAAAAAATAATTCAGCCAGGCTACACCACAACCGATGATGTAGTTTGGTGGTACAGAAACCGCATTCGAGAGCTAGGTTTGGTCGCTTGGTTTCACCCAACTGTTGATGTGCAACGCGCCGACCCTGGCAACAAAGAAAGCGAACGTTCCTACTCGCGCCGCCCAGATGTCGCCACGATTATGCCTGGCGATTTGCTACACGTTGATTTCGGCATCACCTATTTAGGGCTCAACACCGATACACAAGAAAATGCTTACGTCCTGAAAGCTGGCGAGACTACCCCACACGATTATTTGGTTGCTGCTTACCAAAAAAGCTTGCGCGTCATGGATGTTCTGACCGACCAATACAAGACTGGCGCAACTGGCAACGAAATGCTTGCCAACACCTTACGAATCGGTAAAGAAGAAGGCTTGCGCCCGATGATTTACACGCACCCTATCGGCTATCACGGACACGGTGCTGGACCAACGATTGGGTTGTGGGATCAACAAGGCGGTGTGCCAGTGAAAGGCGACTATCCACTTTACCCGAATACCGCTTATTCCATCGAATTGAACAATACGGTTTATTTGAAAGAATGGGACAAAGATGTCCGTATTATGTTGGAGGAAGATGGCTTTTTTGATGGGGAGCGGTTTTTGTATATTGATGGGCGACAAATGGAGTTGTTTTTGATTCCTAGATTGCAGGTGAAGGTGGAATAGATTAGGAAAAACTAAACCCTTTCCCTATTTTTGCGACCTTTTCGGAATGTAGCGCAGCCCGGTAGCGCACACGCCTGGGGGGCGTGGGGTCGCAGGTTC
>JBARYO010000863.1:0-6385 GCA_049647905.1 Elainellaceae cyanobacterium
CTCGGTGGACGGGTGGAAGTAGATCTCGGAGGCGATCGCCTCGGCAAGATGATCCGCACAGCAGAACAGCAAAAAATCCCCGTCATGGCCGTTGTGGGCGCAAAGGAAGTGGAGTCGAACAGCCTCAGCTTGCGGGTGCGCCGCTCAGGGCAGGAAACAGAAGATGTGGGCTCCTTGCCCCTTGATGCTGTGCTAGAGCGGCTACAGACGGCGATCGCGCAGAAAACGGCATTTTAAGCCACGCAGAGGTACCCTTTGGCCTCCTCTGCATCAACAATTCGGCCTCAAGTCAGAGTCATCTCTCGCCTCTGACGACAGCACTTGGGCAACTTCTGGGAAATGCTGCGCCATGCAGGTATGGCAAATGCCGTGGGTAAAGCCAACATCGGCATGCCGTTCGATAAACGCTTCCACCGTAGACCAGTAGCCTTGGTCATTGCGAACGCCTTTACAATAGGAGCAGATGGGAATCAGTCCCTCCATGAGGCGGATTTTGTCTAGGGCACCCGCCAGCTGGGAGGAGACCCGCTGTAGCTCCAGCTGTGTGACCACTTGGCGGGCCAATGCTTCTAGCGTCTTTAGCTGATAATCTGACAGCTCTCTAGGTTCGCGGTCAACCACGCAGAGCGTCCCAATCAGATATCCTCGGGGCGTCATCAGCGGTACGCCAGCGTAAAAGCGGATACCCGATACGCAGGTTACAAAAGGATTATCGGTGAAGCGGTCATCCTGAAGCGCATCTTGGATCACCATAGTCTCGTCGCTCAAAATGGCGTGAGCGCAAAACGAGACATCGCGGCTCGTCTCATCAACATCAAGACCTACCTTGGACTTGAACCATTGGCGATCGCCATCCACTAAGGTGATCAGCGCAATCGGCGCATCGCAAATGAATGCGGCCAGAGCCGTGACATCGTCGTATCCTTTTTCAGGAGGGGTGTCTAGGATCTTGTACTCTCGTAGTGCTTCGAGGCGAGCAGCTTCTTGGGTGGGAGCTTTAGCTTTCATAATCGCTACGCCGACCGAGGGTGACGTATTGGTATCTTCTACAATGCAAGCCTAGCTTAAGCCAGTTAGTTGCAGTAATGACGCGTCAACAATAATTAATTTAATTCGCCGCAGGTGCGGAATCGGGGCATGTAATTCGCAAGCAGCCCAGCCAATAGACCTGGTTTCGTCCTGACTTCATTGGGGCTGGGGCCGCAAGAAAGTCGGCAGATCGATGCGTCGCCTCCCAGTAGATGCTTTTGAACTACTGCGGCTTGGGGTTTGAGACAGCTGAGGCGACGGCCAACCAACCGATGTTGGTGATGTCGATGGGGGGGGGGGAGATGATTCGCCAGTTACCTGTGGTATCGCCGTCTGATCGAGGGCCTCTTTTGCGGTATCGGGCGGTGGTGGCGGCGGTGGAAACTGAGACGATGTCGATGCCGCCCCTCCTGAAAATGGGGCTCCCTCATCCTCCAATCGCGCCGTACCGCCAGTCCCCAACGCATTGTCTTCCGATGCCTTAAATTGGTTGGCGATCGCCTTTGCCCCCTGAAGAACAACATCAAAGAGCGTATCCACCCCTTGGGCCATGTCTTGGGACTTCGGCTTTCGCGATGGCGATGGCGCTACGACGGGCGGTGGCGCTGCCGCACTGGGCTGGGAGGGGGCATTGTCATCAGCTGTGGCTCCGTCACCGAGCGGCCTAATCGGATCAATCTCAGCAACCAGCTGCACTAAATCTGCCCAGAACGCATCCTCAGTGGAGGCCGATGTTTCAGGGTTGGGGGTAGGCGACAGGGCGGATGATGCGGAGGCCGGCTTGGCGGCCTCGCTTTGGCTGGGGCGCGATTCAGGAGATGATGCCATCGCCGAATCGATCGTCGAACTCTCTGACGCGACGACACTGTCGCGGCCATGCAGGTCATGGCTAATGCCGCTGTCAGGACTAGCCGTGGTCGGCTGAGGCTGGTGGGCAAGGTTGAACAGGGTGGTTTTGAACCGGGACATCTGGGGCACCTGCAGCGCTGGCTTGAGGGGTTCAATTGCTTTGATGGCCCCGCTTCTCTGCGTCCCCGTTGGTGAGCCTTTAGACCCAGCTGAATGCGACTGAGACCACGGTGGAATGTCGCCAGCTTTGGGTAAGAGGGGGGAGGTGAGCGTGGTCGGAGATGTGGCTTTGCCTTTTGTTGGTTGCGCCGTGATGGTTTGGTCCATCTGCTGTATTGGCTGCTGTGTCGGTGCTAGCCGGTCTGATACCGATTGGTCTAACGTCACAGGCTCGGAGCGGTTCACGTCGAGCCCCTCTGGCGTGGCGTAGCTCGGCGGCGGCACCTCAAGGCACTTGTCTAACGCAGCTTTGAGCTGAAGCGTATAATCCTGCTGTCGCTGTAACCGTTGTTGTAGTTCGTTGCAGCGCTGCTCTAGCTGATCAATATGGCTCGTTTGCGTGCGGCAGCGGTGTTGGAAGGCGGCATTGTCCTGCTCAAGCTGGCGCAGATGGAGGCGATCGGTGTTGACCTGCTGCACTAAGCTTTCGGCTCGAATAACCTGCCGTTGATTCGTCTGCTGAGCAAACTCCAACTGGTTGAGCAGGTAGGCCACTTGAGCATCGGTGGAGGCATCGGACGGCAGCGCCTGACTTGGGGCAGCAGCGGCGCTCTCTTGCAGCGAGGCAATGGTCCCCTCAAGTTGCGCCACTTGGTCTGATAGCAGATGGTTCTGCTGCGTCAGCTCTTGGACAAGGGTAATCAATGCCTCTGTTTGCGAGGCGATCGCCGCAGCGTCAGCTCCCTTGGCCCCCTTGCGTCCCTTATCCACCGCATCACCACGGCCTGAAGACTGACGACGCTCGCGATACTCTGTTTGACGTTCCCCCGCATCCGCGCCAATTGCGCTCGGAAAGTTGACGCGATCGCCCGAGGAAGAGGTGGATTCGTTCATGTCTTCTAACGACTAGCCTGCATTTATCGTTCACTCAGTGCTAACACGGAAAGCCAGCGGCATCTTACTTAATAACACAAAACTCTAAAAACCGTTGCTCCTCTAGGGCACCTAGAACTTTAGCGCGAGGGATTCAATAGCTGCAGAAGCTTCATCAACCAGGCCTCGGTCCAAGCCAAGCCTTGGTCAACCCACGCCAGAATATGCTCTAGAGGGTGGCGCTCATAGCCTAGGGATGTCGCCTGAATCTCAAGCCAGGTGGAGGTTATTCCTGTTGTGGACGCTGCCGTTGAGAGCGGAGCGGCAAGTCGATCCGTTTTAGTGAGGATGGGGCCTCCAGTCCTGAGAGCGGAGCTAAGTCCATCACCAGCTCCGGCAGGAGAGATGCCCTCAGCGCTCAAACTATGTCCAATGGCCATGTCGCCAGCCTGCAACAAGTCTGTGGAAGAAGAGAGTCCCTCAACCCCGTAGGGACCGAGCAGATAGTTCTCTATCTCATCCAAAAGAGTTGGATCCGCTTGGTAGAGATCGGCCCACTGCTCCTTCGGCGGCGTCGGCAGCGATGGGCGGACGGGGGGCCGGGCTGCCTGATGCCGCTGAACAATCTGGTTCGCGTTCTCCCAGCCTTTTTTGTCCCCCTGATGATCGGGGTCAAACCACGGGGGCGTCATTTGGGACGTCGGTGCATCGGTCGCCTGTCCTTCCCCCGCGTCAGGGCGATATTTGCCAATACCCAGCTCTCGGCCATTGCCCTGTAGCCAAGGCGGCAGCAGCCGGGACCACCACGGTTGAGTAAGCTGGGCTAAAGCTGGTGGGGGAGGAGTCGCCTCGATGAGAGGAAACGGATAGGTCGGTACGGCACTAGCGCTAGCGACCTCAAGACGCGAGTGCAGCACGCTGTCCGGCAAGCGAGCCTCTTGAAACAGGTTGGCGGAAACCGCAACGGGACTGGTCTGCATCCAGGCCATGAGCCGCCACCAAGCTCGAACAGGGGGCAGCATCGTGTCGCGATCGCTGGGGAGTGGTCGGGGCGTCGGGGACTGGTGGGCGAGCGGAACTTGCTGGTGGGCTCGCCAGAATTTGGCCAGCTCCAGAATCAGGCGGCGGCGTAAGTACTGCTCCTGGGTTGGCGTGAGCACGTCGTGAATAGCGCTGTATTGGTCCACCAACACCAGGTGCTGAGATGTGAGTAGGCAGGCAATGCCGCGAATCTGAGGAGATGGGCTTGGGGCGGCAGGTGTCTGTAGCGCTAGGTTCTCCGATGGGCTGTCGGTCAAGGCAGACGATTCAGCCGGGGCTAAGGCCGATTCAGCTGGCGTAATCGGCAGCGGCAGCGAGAATAAGTCCAGGCTACGTAACGTGCGGCGAATGGGGCTATCGGAGGCAGGCGTCTGCAGCGCTAGGGAGGGGTCCGGCAGCCCAGACTGTTGAACACCGTTTGCAGCGGCCCGAAGCCGGGGAAAGGCGCGCCGCGCCGTTTGTCCCACCTGGCGGCTAATGACTCGCGTGGACTGAAATGCGGCGTAGAACGGGTACAGCACAACTTGAGTGCCCCACAGGGCCGCGAGCTGCACTTGGCGCAACCGCCGCTGGGCCTGATCCCGCAGCTTGAGCGATCGCTCAGATACAAAGGTCAGTAGACGGCTTTGGTAGGGAGTAGACATAGGCGACAAACCAGCTCAACCGAGTCAAGCTGGCACCGAAACACGATGGAAACCTGTGGGATACTGAGAATCAATTTTTGAAGCAACGCCTTTATTGTAATGTCCACAGGTCGGTCTAACGCTAGCTCGAATGCCAGCACAGCAGAGGTCACTCCGGTCATTGAGGCGGCGATCGCCCGGCTGCGGCATTGTTCTCAACGTGATCTACGCGGCGGCTGGCGCGGCATTGAAGCAGATCTGCCGTTGAGGGATGCCCTTGACCCCCAGCATTGGCTGAGCTGGGTGCCGGTGCCGCTTAACGCCAAGGGACATGTGTCTTGGACCAGCGGCAAACAGGTGCTCTGGCTGGGGCAGGCGATCGCGGTGCCAAACACATTACCGGCTAACAACGGCTACCCGGTGAATGGCTTAACCCTGCGCCTCGCCTTGCGGTGGTGGGCGGAGGAGGCTCAAGTCTATGTCGATGGTCGATTGAGCCAAGAAGGCGATATTTTCGACTGTTTTGGGCGGGTGCTCCTGCACCCATCGGTTGAACCTGGCCAAAACATCCACGTCGCGCTACGGTTGGTCAGCCCTGGCCATGATGCCGGGGCATTGGTGCAATCCCTGGCGCTGTTTGAGCAGCCCAATGCTAGTCCTGATGTCTTTCCTCAGGCTAGCCCCGAACCTAGTCCCGAGCTTGGCCTGGAACCCGGCTTCATCGCTGACGAAATGGCAGTCCTGCTGCGGGTGCTGCAGCACTGTGACCCAGACCAGCTGCCAGTAATGGCTCAGGCCCTGGGCCGCATTCCCTGGGATGAGGTCTCGAACCGGCCCCGGTTCGACGCGGCCCTCGCCCAGATTCGACAGACCTTGCAGCCCCTGGGGGAACTGGTGACCCAGCGGCAAATCACCCTGCTGGGCCATGCCCACCTCGACCTGGCTTGGCTATGGCCCATTGCCGAAACTTGGGGCGTCGCAGAGCGCACCTTTGAGTCGGTGCTGCAGCTGCAGGATTGCTTTCCCGAACTGGTGTTTACCCACTCCACCCCCGCCCTTTACGCCTGGATAGAAGCCCATCGCCCTGCCCTGTTCCGGCGCATCTGCGATCGCGTCCAGTCAGGACAGTGGGAGATTGCTGCGGGCCTGTGGGTGGAGCCGGAATTGACCTACGTGGGGGGGGAATCCATTGCGCGGCAGGTGCTCTATGGCCAGCGGTACACCCAAGAGCGCTTCGGTCAGCATAACCGCGTGGCCTGGCTCCCCGACAGCTTTGGCTTCTGCGGTCAGCTGCCTCAAATTTTGCGGCAGGGGGGCATCGACTACTTTGCCAGCCAAAAGCTGCGCTGGAACGACACCACCACCTTTCCCCACGAGTGGTTTCGCTGGCAATCGCCCGATGGCTCTGCCGTCCTCGGCGTCAACCTACCCCCCATTGGCACCGATATTGATCCCGTGCAAATGGCCAGCCACCTGTGCGATTGGGAAACCGCTACAGGGCACCAGACCGCCCTCTGGTTGCCGGGTGTGGGGGACCACGGCGGTGGCCCCACCGCTGACATGCTGGAACAGGTGCGCCGCTGGCAGCGATCGCCCTTCTTTCCCCAGCTGGCTTTTGGCCCGGTTTACGGGTTCCTAGACCAAATTCCTCGGGACGACATCCCCACCTGGACCCAAGACCTTTACCTAGAGTTTCACCGAGGTTGCTATACCACCCACCCCGACCAAAAGCGCTGGAATCGTCGCTGCGAGCGGCAGCTCTACGAGGCAGAACTATTTGCTGCTCTGGCCACCATTACAGTCTCATCACC
>JBARYO010000864.1:0-4835 GCA_049647905.1 Elainellaceae cyanobacterium
TGCGATCAAGATAGTCATCGCCGGAAATTGATTGAAGTCTCCATCGACCTTGGATGCCGAAGCCGTTTCCATCGCTTTCGGAAGTGCCCCATTGACAACCCGGACATTGGGAAAGCGACAGGTGAACGTACTGCCTTGCCCGACATTACTGTCGAGTTCAATTGTTCCCCCCATTAAGTGGGTGAGACGGTGCGTAATAGCCAGCCCCAACCCAGTTCCTTCATAGCGGCGGTTCAACTGACCTTCCCCTTGGGCAAACGCGTTGAAAATGAGCTGTTGGTCTTCAGCCGGAATTCCGATGCCGGTATCGGAAACGCTCAGATCCAAATCAATGTAGTCCACATCATCTTGTGGTCTGATTGGAGTACAGCCAATTTCAATATCCACTCGGCCCCGTTCGGTGAACTTCAAGGCGTTGCCAACCAGATTAAATAGGATTTGGCGCAGGCGGACGTCGTCGATTAACAGTTGCTCGGGGAGGCTTTCTCCAACGATAGTGCGGAGCTTGAGCCCTTTAGCGATCGCTTTTTGCTTAAATATGTTTTGAACGTCTTTAACAATGCGGTGGAGCTGATGGGCGTCATAGCGAATCTCCATCTGCCCAGCCTCAATTTTGGATAGATCGAGGATGTCATTGATGAGGACTAATAGGGTCTTACCACTCGATGAAATGGACTCTAGATAGGTTTGAGCCACCGGATTGTGAACCAAAGGCTGCAATAAGTCCGTGAATCCTAGTACGGCATTCATTGGGGTGCGGATCTCGTGACTCATATTCGCCAGAAATTCGCTCTTGGCTTGGTTGGCAATTTCTGCCTGCTTGGCGGCAGTGGCCAAGGCATCTCCCGAGAATTTTAGGACGGCCAGCATCAACATGGTGCGGATCTCTTCTGCAAATTCGAGATCCTTTGGCGACCAGGCTGGCGATTGCCCCTGCACCTGCTCTCGCCAGATCTGAAAGGAGTTTCGGGGACATAATGACCATTCCCCCGTCTCATCAACGTCAACAGAATCGCTGAGATGGCCGGCCCAGGTCACGGT
Source organism: Elainellaceae cyanobacterium (assembly GCA_049647905.1). Taxonomy (GTDB): domain Bacteria; phylum Cyanobacteriota; class Cyanobacteriia; order CAKZMO01; family CAKZMO01; genus JBCCAG01. Next base: position 1,042 of record JBARYO010000864.1, read on the forward strand.
CTGTATTTGCTCGGGCCGAAACAGCAGGAGATGGTAGGACGTAGCCTTGGGCTGCCCGAGGGCGATAGTAATCGCCAACACTCCAGCAGGCTGATAGTCCCAAATTTGGTTGGGGCAATGCTGTCTCAGGCTTTCCGTGCTCCAAACGTCCAGTCCTTGTTCGGTGAGCCAGGGGATGAAGGCGGCAATCTCAGGTTGAGAGGGGGTATTGCCCGCGATCGCAATATTGTCTTCAAATACGATAGCGAGGCCATCCGCGTCAAAAAGATTGAAGAAAGTTTGGGCCTCTTGAATCAGCGATCGTTGGGTAGATTGTACGGTGTGCTCAATGGCATGCTCTAGGGTGGTGACCAAGTGCTTGTTCTGGGCGCGGTAGCGATCGCGCGAGCGGCTTTGCTGCCGAATCAACGCGAGGTTAGCCAGTTTGGCCAGCACGATGAATGCATTGCGGGTTTTGTAATCAATGATGTGGGGCTGGCTATGGTGGCAGGCGATGAGGCCCCATAACCCCTGCTCATCCACTAGGGGAATGGTGATGGAGCTGGCAACGCCCATTTTCTGTAGGTACGTAACATGGGGGGGCGATACGCCCCGCAACCAGGTTCGACCAAGATCGAGCGATGCAGTGGTTACCGGATTAGTCGTTGGGACTAATCGAGCAGGCTGATAGTTGATGTCAGGAATCCAGCGCAAGGGATTCTCGAGAAATAGGGTGCGGGCCTCTGCCGGAATGTCTGTAGCCGGAAAATGGAGCCCCAAATAGTCTGCTAGGCTGGATCGCTTCGCTTCGCCAATCACCACGCCACTGTCATCAGGCAAAAAGCGATACACCATGACCCGGTCAAACTGCAGTAAGGTGCGGACCTCCTCGGCCAGCGCCTGAGCAAAACCGACCAGACAATCGGCCTTTTCCAGGCTATCAATCGCCTTGATCATCTGCTGTTGTAGGGACTCAAAGTCCGGCGATTGCGGCCCTTCCGGCTCCAGCTCCAACAGGGCAAGCTGACCCTGAAGATGGAAGTAGGCCAAAAAAGCGGTCCCGGTTGCGCTGACCGTGAGCCTTTGCGTCGTTCTTTCGGATTGTCCTAAGGTTGCCTGCAGTTGCTCAACGGCTGTGGCGGAAAAGAGCGCGGAAAGCGGTTGACCTAAAAGCTGCTCTGCGGTGATGCCTAAGAAAGCCTCAGCATTGGCGCTCACCTGCACTAGGTCAAGACTAGGCCACCGCAACACCAGCAAACAGCCGTGGGGTTGAATGTGCTCAATGTCCCGAATGGGATACTCGTCACCCACTTCTAGAGCTTGCAGGTCGGTATTGGTCAACAAGGCTAGGCTAGGCTTCGGCGGCATATACAGATCCTGCTTATCTAATCGGGAAACGCGAGTCCCAACATCTCAAGGCTCAACAGCGGTCTTAATAGTGGTGAGCTGGCAACTACAGCGATGTAGGCCAGACGACTTTGGGTCTCAACCGTACCCCATCTTCCTCAAGGCTAGGCTGCGCCACCCCCAAAAAACTATCTGCCCCCGTCACTCTAACGTAGTCTGATTCTACCGGCTCTGGCACCACCACTGCCCGACCATGCCCCCAGTCGATCGCTTGCTCTGCCGTCAGCGCCACAGCCGACAAATGCCCCAGCGCGATCGCTGGAGAAAGCAACGCCTCGGGCGTCACCTCATCCAACGCTGTGGTGGTATCAAGCTGAAACCCACCACTTTTCGTCCGCTCCAGCGCCGCCAGAGTGCCCCCCACCCCCAACAGCTCCCCCAAATCCCGTGCGATCGCCCGAATATAGGTGCCGCTGCCGCAGGCGATCGCCGCCGTCAATTCAGGAAACTCATCGGGGGTCCAGCCCAAAACCTCAATGCCGTAAATCTCCACCGTGCGCACCGGCACGTCAACCGCTTCCCCGGCCCGCGCCATCTCATACAGTCGCCGCCCCCCCACCTGGATGGCGCTGTACTTAGGGGGGATTTGCTGGATTGTGCCCTGGAATTTGGAAAGCTGCTGGGCCACCGCTTCGAGGGTTAACGCTGGTGCCGCCTTGGAGGCAATGACCTCCCCTTCCAAATCGTCGGTGGTGGTCTGCACCCCGAAGCGCACCGTTGCCCGGTAGGCTTTGCCCTCCGGCAAAAACTGCAGCAGCCGCGTGGCGCGACCGACCGCGATGGGCAACACCCCCGTGGCCGCAGGGTCTAGGGTGCCCCCATGGCCAACCCGCTTCAGCCCCAGCCGTCGCCGCACTCGGCTGACGCAGTCGTGAGAGGTGAGGCCCGCCGGTTTGTAGAGGTTGAGAAATCCGTTCAAAATGACTATCCGATTTAGCGAGTCGCCGCTATCGTGAGGGGGCAGCGCCTCTGGCCCGCGCAATGTTGATACCGCCCAGTGATTGTACCAGCTGCAGCGGAAGCGGCTCTCGGCTCAGCAGTTGGGCATAGGTGGCCGAAAGATAGGGTAGATAGTCGGGCTGATCGCGGAGCTGGGCTTCGAAAAAAGCTAGCCCCAGGGCTTCTACGTAGTCTTGGGCCAGCCCTGGCTCTGGCCCTAAAATTTCGGGCGGTAGGGGAATTGAATTGCCTGTGGCGGTGCTGTCGCCAATGGCGGAGAAATGGGTGCCGTTTCGCAGCAGGGCCAGATATTTGCTGTCGCTGGCCAGCCAGGTAAACGGAATCAGCTGCTCGGCTAGGGTGGGGGCCACAAAGTCACCGCTGCCCGACATCACCATGATGGGAATCTCCACCTGCTGCAGACCAGACTCGCCAAATATACTGCTGCCAATGGGGTTGATGGCGATCGCAGCGGCAATGCGCTCATCGGCTAGGGAGAGCTGGTCTTGATCCGCATCGGTACGCAGTTCCAGGGCGCGGCATTGGAGCAGCAAGGATAGATTCAGCGTATCCTGCACATTACTCTCGGAGCAGTCAGCCTCCAGCTTTGAGAAATTGATGGCGGCACCGGCTAGGGCAAGGGCCGTGTAGCCCCCAAACGACTGGCCCACAATGCCAACGCGAGTAAGGTCTAAGGAGACAGGGAGTTCCCCAGCTGTTGTCTGTCGTTCTAGATCATCCAGCAGTGCTGAAATATCCAGGGGGCGATCGGCAAATTCCCCCGGCGGGGTGACCTGACTCGCGGTGCCCTCTAGCAGGTCTTCAATGTAGGTGGCATCGCTGCCGGGATGGTCCGGGGCCGCGACAGCGTAGCCCCGAGAGGCGAGGTGCTCTGCCAGGTAGCGGAAGCTCTCACGGTTAGACCCGAGCCCGTGGGAGATGACCACCAAAGGCGCATCCGAGCGCTCGGGGAGGTACAGGTCGACGCGAAACTGCCGCTGCCGAGGTGTATCGGTCACGGTGAAGGTGCGCGTTTGCCAGCGGTATTCCCCGCGTCGGCGCGGCAGATTTGGATTAGCGATCGCGACAGGGTTACTGGCGGCTGCCTGGTTAGACAGGGTGGTGACATAGTTGACGGCATTGTTGGTGGCCCCCACCAGTTGGCGAAACTCTCGCAATATCCGTAGCCCCCGGTCGATATCAACGATGAGGCTGTCGGTGGGAAACTGTCTGAGGAACCCCACTGGCGTCAGCCCGTTAGGCTCCCCTGCCGCCAGGATAAGCCCTGCTCTTATGGCATAGAACCCAGGGTTAGAGCGCGTCCGCACCACTTCTCCGACGCGGTTGAGGACCACTTCGCCCTGCCGGGTGTAGAGAAAGTTGGCGATCGCGGTCTGGTCAGTCTCAATGGACAGTCGCAGGGCCTGATCGAGGCTCTCCCGCTGCTCCGGCGTCAGGCGCTTGAGATA
>JBARYO010000865.1:0-1639 GCA_049647905.1 Elainellaceae cyanobacterium
CTTAGCCATGGATGCAAATTCATCCAGATCTCAACGACGCCCAATACTTTAACGCGCCCCCTGGAAGTGGAACCAACACAACCAGGGAGCTACCCCCGAGCTGACTAAACCAGCGCGGAGGCTGCCCAATTTTACTGTAGTAGCCACCTCGCTTTCCGCCGCGCAGGTGGCTAGAGGAGCGGGCGTCTTTCCTCAAACCCTACAAAAAAGAGCAAAATGACATATTTTTCCGCACCCCGCACCAACCTTGGGGTCAACGCTCGCTGGCAGTTCAGCCCCCTAGCGATCGCCGAGCTGGTAAACGAGAACCGGCTAAGTGAATTCATCGTGAGCGAAGGCAGCGAGCCGCTTCCAATCGAAGCGCTGCACCCGCTGCCGCCCCTGAGCGACGCCGAATTCTACCCGCTGCAGCTCATCGCCCTGGGCAACCCCTACGCCGTAGACAACTGCCGCCTACGGCTGCACAAGCTGGGCTACGCTGTTCGCGCAGCGTTTCCGAAGGAAGCCCCCAACGAATGGTCCATTCCGCTGCCCATCATTCGCAGCACCGAAGTCGTCCGCGCCGCCCGCCCCGGCGACATCATGCGCATCCTCACCAAGCGAATCGCCAAGCCCCAATAGGCAGGCACTCACTCCCACCCCCTCCGGCCACCCCCTTGTCAAGGGGGCCGGGGGATTTAATCGCCTAGCCCCACAAGCCGCTCAGAAACCTGCCAAAGCTTTTGAGCCGTATCTTCGCTCTGGGCCACCTTAGACGGCGAAACCATCCCCGGCTCACCGCTGATCTCCAAAAACCCCGTCGGCCCGTAATAATCGCCGCCGCTAACATCCGGAGCCAGAGCCGCATACAGCGTCGGCAAAGCTGCCTGGTCAGCCCCATGGGTCAGCGGCAGCAGCGTAAACCGCAGCAGCAGCGCCACAGGGTCTGGAATGTGTCGCCCCAGCTCCGTTGGGGAACCGCCGGGGTGGGCACAGACCGAAACAACGTTGCGCCTCTGCTTTTCAGCAGAGGCTCAGCCAACGCCCGCTTTAAGGAGGCGGTCTAGCTCCAGGGCAAACATCAGGCAGGCCAGCTTACTTTGGGCATAGGCCCCCATGGGGGAGTAGCCCGACTCCGACTGCAGGTCCGAGAAATCGATCTGCGCCATTTTATGGGCGTTGCTGCTCAGCGACACCACCCGAGACTGGCTCGTATCCGGCATCAAGTCCAGCAGCAGCTCCGTGAGCAAAAAGTGGCCCAAATAGTTGACGCCCATCTGACGCTCAAAGCCATCTTCAGTTTTGCTGTAGGGCGGACACATCACCCCCGCATTGTTAATCAGCAAATCGAGATGGGAAAACCGCTCCCGGTAGGCTTGGGCAAAGGCCCGCACCGAAGACAATTCGCTTAAATCCAGCGGCATCACCACCACATCGCCTTCGGGCACCTGGGCCATAATATTGGCCCGCGCCTGGGTTGCTTTCGCCTGGTCGCGGCAGGCCAGAATCACCGTCATGCCGGTTTTGGCTAAGGCTAAGGCCGTCTCGTAGCCGATGCCGGTGTTGGCTCCGGTGACGATGGCGATTCTGCCGGTCTGGGGTGGAAGGGCGGCGGGGTCAAATCTGGTCATAGTTACTGAGTATTAAGCACTGTTTACAG
>JBARYO010000866.1:0-2351 GCA_049647905.1 Elainellaceae cyanobacterium
ATGCACCACCCAGCGACAGTCTGGCTTATTGATGCCCATCCCAAACGCCGAGGTACAAACCACAAACTGCAGCCGGTTGCCAATCCAATCTGCTTCAATCTGCCGCCGCTGGTTTGCCCCCAACCCCGCGTGGTACGCCGCCACCCGGTAGCCCATCGATCGCAGCCAGTCACTCACCCCCTCACTGTCCCGCCGCGTGCGCACATACACCAGCCCCGCTTGCTTTGGATGGCCATCGATAAACCGCCGCAGCCGCCCTCGCCTCGCCTGGGGCGTCCATACCGAAGCCACGCTGAGGTCCAGGTTCTGGCGGTAGGGACTCAGCAACACCGTTTCTGGAGAGTTCAGCTGCAGCACTTGACGAATAGCGGCCTGGGTTTGGGGATCTGCCGTGGCGGTAAAGGCGGCGATCGCGATGGACGCGCCCGGTTTGGCAGCCTGCAGCGCGGGACGCACTGTCCCCAATCGTCGATAGGCTGGTCGAAACGTATCCCCCCACTGCACCAGGCAATGGGCTTCGTCCAAAATTAAGCCATTGATAGTAATATCAGGCTGACATAGCCGCTCCCACACCTTCGGCGTAAACAACGTTTCAGGAGAAAGGTACAGCAGCCGCAGCTGGTGTAGGTTCTGCAGCTGCTGCCGCCGCTCGTAGGTTGGGCGCTCGCTGTGCAGGGTGGCGGCGGGAAGGTTGCGATCGCACAATTCTTGCACCTGGTTTTCCATTAGCGCCACTAGGGGCGAAATGACAAGGGTCAGCCCCTGCTGCATTAGCGCGGGGAGCTGGAAGCAAATTGATTTTCCGCCACCTGTGGGCATAACGACGAGGGTGTCGCTGCCGTTGAGAAGCGATCGCACGATGGCATCTTGGGGTGGTCGGAAGTCGGGGTAGCCCCAGATACGCTGGAAGGTGTCGCGGACGTGGGACCAGGCAAAATTGGGTGGAGATGCAGAGCTGGTCATCGGATCGGATTAAAATCTACCTGTTCAGCTTGCCCAACATCGACTGCTGCTACCCGCGAATGACATGACATATTCTGATCCCGTCCAGCAGGAATACGCCCGGCTTGCCCCCCGGTACGATAGCCGCTGGTCTTTCTATGTCAATGCTACCGTTCAGCAGACCCTCAATCGCTTGAACCTCCAGCCTGGTGAACATATATTAGATCTAGGCTGCGGCACCGGCACCCTAATTCAGCGCCTTTTACCTTTCTCCCCCGCAATCGTTACCGGTATTGATCCCTGCCCGGAAATGTTAGCGATCGCCCGCCGCAAGCTGCCCACCAGCGTAGACCTCCAGGTGGCCAGTGCCGATTGCCTGCCGCTTCCCGATGCTGCCTTTGACATCGTGGTTTCCACCAGCGCGTTTCACTATTTCCCAGACCCGGACAGAGCGCTACGCGAGATCAGGCGAGTGCTCAAGCCCGCTGGCCGCACGGTGATTACCGACTGGTGCCACGACTATTTTGCCTGCCAGATTTGCGACGTCCTCTTGCAGCGGTTCAACCATGCCCACAAGCAGGCCTACCGTGAGGCGGAATGTGAGGCGATGCTGCAGGCCGCTGGACTGCAGGATATTGTCATTGAACGCTATAACATCAACTGGCTGTGGGGCATGATGACGGCACAGGCCACCAAACCACTGCGATCGCCATAGACCGCTAGAGGGCTTGCAGCAAGAACCCAATCACCGCTCCCGCCAATACAATCCAGGCGGAATTGATTTTGTATTTGAACACCGCCACCATCGCTGCGATCGCCAGCAGCATGGTGGGGATATCCACCAGGGCGGTGCGGCCCAGGGTATAGGTGACCACCGCCATCAGGCCCAAGGACGCCGCGTTGACGCCGTCGAGGAAGGCGCTGAACCAGGGCGATCGCCGCAGGGTAGCTACATAGGGATTAATCAGGCCCACCAGCAAAAATGCGGGCAAGAAGATACCGATGGTGGCGGCGATCGCCCCCAAATTTCCCGCCAGCAGGTAGCCCACAAAGGTGGCGGTAGTAAACACCGGGCCAGGGGTAAACTGGCCAATGGCAATGGCATCCAGCAGCTGCTCAGAGGTCAGCCAGCCGTTGCGCTCCACCAAATCTTCCTGCAAAAAGGCCAGCAGCACATAGCCACTGCCGTAGAGCACCGAGCCAATCTTGAGGAAGAAGAGAAAGACCTGGGTCCAAGTGACCGCAGCCGCTGTCGCCCCAGAGGCTGTCCCGCCAGCCTGAGCCAGCAAAAAACTAGAGGGGAGCAGCAGCGCCGGTATAGTGTGGCGACCGGTGCGGCGACCGGTGCGGCGACTGGTGCGGCGACCGGTGTGGCGACGCCAGTTTTTGTACAGCATCACGATCAGACC
>JBARYO010000867.1:0-7277 GCA_049647905.1 Elainellaceae cyanobacterium
CAAGGGGGGATTGAGGGGGGTGAAGCAGGAGCATACCGCTCCAACCGATACTTTTTAAACATCCTCTGAGGCAAATAGCATGACACCAAAGCTACCCTTACTAATGCGCAGACCTACCGACATTCCAGAGACTCTCGAGTCTCGACTCCGGTGGTAGGATTCGTGCCGCTGGCGATCGCACAGAGCTGGCGCTGCTGCAGCCGGTCTAGCACCGCTAGGCTGAAGTCAGCCCCCTCAAAAGAAATATCCTTGAGGCTGGTTTTCATCAACATGGCGGACTCAAGGATGGCGTCGGTAAAGTCCGCGCCAGACATATTGCTCAGATAGGACACCCCATTGCTGAGATTGGCACCGCGAAAGTTGGCGCCCTTGAGCTGGGTGCCATTGAATACAACGCCCTGGAGGTCTGCATTGCTGAAATCGGCTCCTTCTAAGTCATCGTTGTAAAATTCGGCCTGAATCAAGGTTTTCCCCGCATAGTTTTTGGTGACACCTGAATCATCTTGAAGCTTGATGCTGCTGGAACTAGCCGCCAGCGCAGAGGGAAGGGACGTACCGAAAGCGATCGCACCGATGAGAAGAAGCGTCAGCAGCCGTTGAACAAAGCCCATGAGTTATCCGAGTTCGTTTGAAAGCGTCGAGGACATCTCATAATGTAACATTTGTTCGCAAAGGAGCGAGGCGGTATGTCTAATCGAGCAATTGGACCATTAATACTGACGGCGCTAACTGCCCACTACCCGTTAGCCCCAGGCAGGCTGCAGCTGATGTCGTCCCGATGACTAAACTTAAGATTTTCTCGATAATCGACAGCGCAGTCAATCACGGCGGGGACAGATTGATTCAGAGCCTCTTTGAGCGTTGGCACAAACTCTGCCGTTGAGCTGATGCGGTAGCCCGCTAGCCCCATGCTTTCTGCTAGCTTGACAAAGTCTGGATTGTTGAAGTGGACAAAGCTAGACTGACCGTATTGATTCATCTGCTTCCACTCAATCAGGCCATAGCCCCCGTCGTTGAAAATGATGGTGACAAAGGGGGTACCGATCCGCAGAGCGGTTTCTAGCTCTTGGCAGTTCATCATAAAACCACCGTCCCCCGTCACCGCTACGACCTTTTTATCTGGGGCCACCAGTTTAGCCGCTACTGCCCCAGGAATGGCAATGCCCATGGAGGCAAACCCGTTGGAGATGATGCAGGTATTAGGGCGATCGCAGTGGTAGTGGCGTGCCATCCACATCTTGTGAGCACCAACATCGGAGATGACAATATCATCAGGCCCCATCACCTGGCGCAAATCGTAGATTAGCTTTTGGGGCTTGATGGGAAATTCTGCATCGGTGGCGTAGCGCTCATACTCACCTCGAATATTGTCAATTAGCCCCAGAGCCGCCGGTGCCGGTTTGCCCTGGCGATTGGTGCGGTTGAGCAGCTCCTGTAAAGCGTCAGCAATATCACCCACCATCTCGGCCATGGGGATGTAGCTGCTGTCAACTTCAGCCGGGGTTTGATGAATGTGCAGAATGGGGATATCGCCTTGAGGGTTCCACTTTTTAGGCGAATATTCAACCAGGTCATAGCCCACAGCGATGACTAAGTCGGCAGAGTCAAAGCCGCAGCTAATAAAGTCTCGCTGCTGGAGCCCAACGGTCCACAGCGCCAGGGGATGGTTGTACGGTATGGCTCCCTTGCCCATGAAGGTATTGGCTACAGGGATCTTGAGCTGGGTGGCAAATTCGGTCACCGCATCGCTGGCCCCAGCCCTCAGAACGCCATTGCCGGCCAAAACGATGGGGTTTTTGGCTTTAGAGAGCGCTGTGGCGGCAGCATCGAGGCTATTGAATGAGGCATAGGTTTTCTCGTGGCTATCGCGGTTCAACGGGTGTCCGCTGGCGGTCATTGATGCGATGTTTTCGGGCAGGTTGATGTGAACGGCCCCCGGCTGACCCGTCTGGGCAATTTTAAATGCCTTGCGGACTGTTTCTGACGTGTTGCCGGGGCGTACGATTTGCGTGCTCCACTTGGTCACGGGGACAAACATCGACACGAGGTCCAGGTACTGGTGGGCCTCAATGTGCATTTGGTCAGTGCCCACCTGCCCTGTAATCGCCACTAGGGGAGCCCGGTCGAGGTTGGCATCCGCCACGCCAGTCATTAGGTTTGTCGCCCCTGGCCCCAGCGTGGAGAGGCACACCCCAGCTTTGCCTGTTAGCCGCCCGTAGACATCCGCCATAAACGCGGCACCCTGCTCGTGGCGGGTTGTGATGAATTGGATAGAGGAGTCCCGCAGCGCCTCCAGCACCTGTAGATTTTCTTCACCCGGTAGCCCAAAAATATATTCAACGCCTTCGTTCTCAAGGCAGCGAACCAGCAGCTCAGCAGTATTCATATCGATGTGACAGCGTTCTTGTGGTTAACGCCTACTCCTACAAATTGACCCAAACCGTTTTGACATTGACGAATTCGCGGATGCCCTCTACGCCCAGCTCCCGCCCAAAACCTGAGGCTTTGATTCCGCCAAAAGGTAGCCTAGGGTCAGATTTCACCATGTCGTTTATGAACACCGCGCCAGCATCTAGCTCGTCAATGAGGCGATCGCGCTCGGTGGCGTCAGTAGTCCAAGCGCTTGCGCCCAAACCAAAGGGTACATTATTTGCTAGGGCGATCGCCTCATCCAAGGTGTCGACCCGAAACAGCAGCGCAACGGGGCCGAAAAATTCTTCCTGCTCAGCGGGTGTCCCCGCAGGAATATTAGCCAACAGCGTCGGCGGGTAAAAATTACCGGCCTGCAGATCCGGTGGCATGGTTTTGGGGCCGCCACTGACAAGCACGGTGGCACCTGAGGCAACACAGGCTTGCACCTGGCGGTGTAGCTCATTGCGGATAGCAGGTGTCGCTAGGGGGCCAATATCCGTATCGGCATCCATAGGGTCACCCATTTTTAAGGCTGCAAAGCGCGGCAGCAGCTGCTCAATGAAGGCATCCGCAACGCTCTCTTGCACAATAAAGCGCTTGGCCGCAATACAGGACTGGCCGTTGTTGAGCATGCGAGCTGCGATCGCTGTCTTAGCTGCTTTGGCCAGGTCAGCGCTCTCTAGCACAATGAAGGGATCGCTCCCCCCCAGCTCTAGCACAACCTTTTTGATCTGCTGACCCGCTGCTGAGGCCAGGCTAGCGCCAGCAGCCTCACTTCCTGTCAGCGTCGCGGCCTCAATCCGATCGTCGGCAATGATCTGCTCGACCGCGTCGGAGCCAACTAAAAGGGTACGAAATACGCCCTTGGGAAATCCAGCCTCTCGGAAAATGGTCTCAATGGCGATCGCGCATTGAGGGACATTGGAGGCATGTTTTAGAACAATTGCGTTACCGGCCATCAGTGTGGGGGCGGCGAAGCGAAATACTTGCCAGAAGGGAAAATTCCACGGCATTACCCCCAAAACAACTCCTAGGGGCTGATAGCGCACAAGGCTTCGGGCTACGTCTGTTTCAACAAGCTTGTCCTGCAGGAATCCCTCGCCCTGCTCCGCGTAGTACCGGCAGACCCAGGCACACTTTTTGACTTCGGCAATTGCGGCGCTGAGGGGCTTGCCCATTTCCAGCGTCATGAGCTCGCCCCACTCTTGAGCCCTATCTTCAAGCAGGCTGGCTGCAGAGTTGAGGCACTGTCGCCTCTGATCAAAGGGCGATCGCCGGTAGGACTGAAATGCTGTATGGGCTAGTCCCAAGGCATCATCGATCTCAGCGCTTGTTAATGCCTCGAACCTTTGGACTATTGTTCCATTGGTTGGATTGATGCTGGCAATTCCCATAACCCCATAACCTCCATAACCGATTAGCGAAGAAAGCTGCTCGTCAGCCAGAAGATGAACGCCGTAACCACAGTGGCGAAAGCCTCAGGTGTCATCTGAAAGGCGCTGAGCTGCTGAGCCGTGAGGTTGCCGATTTGTAGGCCTAAGACAACGCCAACCAGTAAGCTAGCGATCGTCAATAGAAAGGCGCGTCCAAACTTATTTTCTTTGCGATTCAAAAAGTAAAGGCAAAACCCGACGCCCAAAGCTAACGCGACCGGTGGGCTCATGACGCCCAGCGTTCCAACACCGGCAAATGATAGGGCAGGCCAAACAACTTCACTCTGGCTGGGATTATCGATGGAGCGCTGCAGCCACCCTAACGACGGTTTTGCCGACGCCGGAGTCGATTGAGGTGGTGCTTCTGCCGCAAGCCGCTCTGGAAAGCGGATGCGGTCGGGAACCCGAATCTTTCCCTCTTGTCGGAGTCGCAAACGGTCCATCAAAATGGCGTCGTAGGCCGCTTCGATATCGTCAGCGAGCTTGTGATCGCCACATTCGTTCAAAAGCCGACTACGAGCATTCTGAATTTCCTCAAATGAGGAGTTTTCGTCGACCCCCAATTTGTCATAGTGACTCTGAGTGCTCATCTATTAATCCCTACTGGGCTAGCAACAACTAGACTCATTACTCTAGACTAACTAAAATCTACGTCGATCGGTATGGCCCTGTCCGCTGATCCCCGCAGACGATCAGGACAATCACCCTGAATTTGTCGAAGCTCCCGGATCCGCTGCATCCTCATCTGCATTAAGCTATAGCAGTCTTATGGCACTCTGCTCAATGCCATGGATTCTTGCAAATCTTAATAAAATAGGTCTTCAATACCTGAAGCCGTAACCGCTCCACTCATCAGAAGTGGGGCATATTGAGATCTGCTAGTTATAATGCGGTATGCATAGAATTGGCTCTTAGCTTTGGTCCATCGGTTAACATTGACTAGCGGTAACGCTGATTTGTGACATTAGCCGATTCCATCAATGGGTGTGACTGCCGCTCACCAACAGCACTCATGCTGATGTGCTGAGCACGCGTATCATAGCTTCTTCAAAAGAAGTTTCACGCTTTGTTATGGATGTTCACTATATTTTTAGTACACAGGTTACGACTATGGCATCAGCCAAGATCCTTGTCGTTGATGACGATCCTGCAATTCGGACGCTTATCTATCGATTTCTATCGAAGCATGACTACCACGTTGAGTCTGCTGAGGATGGGAAGTCGGCCCTCTCTGTTTTTGAGCAGTTTAACCCCGATTTGGTTATCCTTGACGTCAATCTCCCTGACGCTACAGGCTATGCGCTTTGCGAAGAGATGCAAAAGCGCACGGGTGTGTTTGTGCTCATGCTGACAAGCCGTACAGATGAGGCCGATAAGATTCGAGGCTTTTCCCAGGGCGCAGATGATTATCTCACTAAGCCCTTTAGCCTCGGTGAACTAGAGGTCCGAGTTGGCGCGATCTTAAAGCGTCAACGCCCGGTAACAGCTGCAGAACAGCAGCGGCTCACGTTCAACCGCCTGATGATCGACCCCGTTAGGCGCGAGGTGACGTTGGACAGCAGTCCCATATCCTTGACCGCCCTTGAATTCGACCTCCTCCACTTTCTTGCCAGCCATCCTGGACGGGTTTGGCGTCGAGCAGAGTTGATTCAAAAAGTTTGGGACTACGAATATGTCGGCGACCAGCGTGTTGTCGATGTCCATATCGGCCAGATCCGCAAAAAAATAGAGACTGATACATCTCAGCCTGCATTGATTCAAACTGTGCGGGGCGTCGGCTACAAGTTTGAAGCACCAGAGGGGGCTGAAGCAAGCGCAGTGGCCGTAGGCTAGCCCTGTACTCACATGCTTCGATACTGAAGACTTGTTTACAACTTAAAACCCCATATCGCAATCCTGGATGATTTGTGAGAGGGAGGGACGGGCTCAGCCCGTCCCTCCCTCTCACTTACACTTCACGGGCGATTTAGCATCGCCATATCATGATTACGCCTTTAGCCAGGTCTCATTCATGATATAGGCATTATTTTTATTGCGTTGACAATTTCAGCACGTTAGCAATTCACAAGCCTATGACGTGGGCCACTTCTTAGCAACGAGCTCAGCTAGGTCAACAACACGCTGGCTGTATCCCCACTCGTTGTCGTACCACGCGACAACCTTGACAAGATCTCCCTGCAGAACGATGGTCAGGCTGGCATCAACGACGGACGAATCATTGCTTTTTCGATAGTCGCAGGACACCAAGGGAAGATCGCTATATCCCAAAACGCCTTTCATATGTCCTTCAGCGGCAGCCTTGAGGGTCTCGTTAACCTGCTCGCTGATAGTATTTTTCTCAACCTGTGCAACCAAATCAACAACGGATACGTTTGGCGTGGGCACCCGCAGCGCAATACCATCCAATCGGCCCTTCATCTCGGGGATAACCAGGGCAACAGCTTGAGCAGCACCCGTAGTTGTTGGAACAATGTTAAGCGCGGCAGCCCGAGCCCGGCGAACGTCCCGATGGCTAGCGTCAAGCAAGCGCTGGTCACCAGTGTAGCTATGGGTCGTTGTCATGGTGCCTTTGATGATGCCGAAGTTATCGTGCAACACCTTGACAACAGGCGCGAGGCAATTCGTTGTGCAGCTTGCGTTGCTAACGACGTCAAACGAGTCATGGGTGTAGTCACTATCGTTGACACCCATGACATAGGTTCCAATACCGCTCCCCTTGCCCGGAGCGGTAATCAATACCTTCTGCGCACCAGCATCAATGTGCTTAGACGCGCCTGGCACATCTCGAAAAACGCCAGTCGACTCGATTACTAAGTCGATATCCCAAGCTTTCCAAGGCAGATTAAGAGGATTGCGATCGGATACGCACTTAATCGGCTTTCCATTGACCGTAATGGAGTTGTCGTCAGCCGTGATGTCTGCGTCTATCTTGCCCAGCATGGAGTCATAGGTGAGCAAGTGTGCGTTTGTTCCAGGATCAGACGTGTCGTTGATTGCAACAATCTCAAGCCCACTGTTTTCCCGAGTTAGCCAGCATCGCAAGAAATTGCGCCCGATACGTCCAAATCCATTAATCGCTACTCTAATCACTGCGTCTTACCCTCTCGCTTTACTAAAATCCTAAACCTCCAATGTCGAGTCAGATCATATCATCTCCGGGTGCCCTGCCTTAGCTTTCATAGCAAAATCCTGAGCAAAATTACTCAGACAACGGCTGACCGTTACAGGCGCTGTAGATCCATCTTCTCCCTAGACCGTCAGACTCCCGCAGCTCCCCCATCCTGATGACGTGACGTGGAATTTGTATAAGCTGTGTATGCCCAACACATTCGCGTCACGCTTAATGTGTCACGCTCAATGTGCCATAGCTGTACTCGTTAGGCGAATCGTGAAGACGGCATCAAAAAGCGAACCAGAGTGGAAAACAGAATA
>JBARYO010000868.1:0-2509 GCA_049647905.1 Elainellaceae cyanobacterium
GTACAGCCCCAGTACAGGCGTAGAAACCAAGCGATGCGATCGCGTCTATGTCAAGTCCTTAGGCTAGCACCCCCCTAACCCATGATAGCCATTCCCCAAAAATTAGTAGACCTCCGTATCTATCCTGAGGAGGAGTTAAAGTTTGGTTAAACTACCTCGGAAGTATGACGCCGAATGAGGTATGTTCTGAAATGATTGAGGACATGATTTCTGTCATGATCAATTTTAATTTACGTCACTTTCGATTAAGGAGACTCGTTAAATGAAATTACGCTTTTTGGCCGTTCCGCTTGTTTTGAGTGCATCACTACTCGTTGGAGCCTGTAGCGAGCCAGCGGAAACCGAAGTTGAAGTCGAGGGTGATCCCGTCATTGAAGAGCCCGTCGTTGAGGAAGAGGTTGAGGTGGAGCCGGAAGCCGAGTAGACCCGAAACTCGACTTTGCCTTGGCCGCTTGGCTTCGCATAGGGCGTCATTGATTCAACGTCTCTTGGCGCAAGTAGCCTTCGATTAGGTAGTCTTCCCCAACGCGCTGCAGCTGTATTTGATCAAGCTGCAGCGCGTTCGTCATATTTTTCAGCCCCAGCTCTCCAACCGGTCCCGGAGCCCTGGGGCCACCGATCAGCTTTGGTGCAATGAATGCCATCACCTTTTGAATGACCCCGTCGGCGATCGCCCGAGCGGCTAGGGTTCCCCCGCATTCCCACAGGACTGAGAGACAGCCCTGTTGGGTTAAATAATCCATGACGGCAGCGGGAGCCGGTGGGTCAAGTTCTATAACGGCAACGCCCTGTGCCCTGAGACGCTGCTGTCTATCCGGCTGAGCGCCAGCTTGTGTAAAGACTAGGGTGGGAGCCACCGACACCGCCCACAAATTAGCGTCCCCTGGCAGATTTAGGCTGGGGCTGATGACAACGCGTCGGGGCTGATGGGTCGTCAGGCCATGGGTGGTGAGGTTGGGATTGTCCTGGCGCACCGTATTTCCCCCTACCACAACAGCGTCACAAGCTGCACGAAGACGATGAACCTGCGATCGCGCCTGAGGTCCAGTGACCCAGGTGCTGTGCCCTCCCGTCGCCGCAATTTTGCCGTCCAGGGTCATGGCATACTTCAAAATACCGAAGGCCCGTCCGCAGGTAACGCGATGGGTAAACGCTTCGTTTAGCCGTCGACAAGCGGCCTCTTCCACGCCAACCACCACCTCAATCCCCGCCTGTCTCAGCCGAGCGATTCCACCGCTAGCCTCAGGGTTTGAATCCGCCATGCCCACGACGACCCGCGTGACCCCCGCGGCGATTAGGGCCTCGGTGCAGGGGGGCGTACGCCCGTGGTGGTTGCAGGGCTCTAAGTTGACGTATACCGTTGCCCCACGAGCCTGTTCGCCAGCAGCTTGCAGCGCAAACACTTCAGCATGGGGCTGACCTGCGCCAGGATGGAACCCGTCTCCAACTAAATCTCCGTCCCGCAGCACAACAGCTCCTACCATTGGGTTAGGAGCCGTTTGCCCCGCCGCCTGTTGCGCTAAGGTTAGACAGCGCCGCATTGCCTCTGAATCAGACATCACCACATCAGACACCGGTACGATACCTCCACGCTGTGCTTCAGGCCGCCCAAACAACAACCATCCTGATTATTTTAGCTATGGACAACCCCGGACCACCGACCCAGTCGCCACCCAACGGCATAACCAATGACAGCGCAGAATCAACCATCGGGGTAAGCTTGCCTGAAGGACGAGCCTCGCGAACGCTGGCGGAGTGGATCACCTTGAGCGTGGCGATCGCCATTTTGCTGAGCTTAATTGGGCTAGTGATCTACGACTGGCAGGTCAATCAAAATCGTCCCCCCGCCTTTCGAGTTGAAATTACGGAATCGGCCCGGATTACCGATGACCGCTACTACGTCCCGTTTTCCATCACCAACACCGGGGGGCGCATTGCCCGTGCGGTGCAAGTCACCGCCGAGCTGCAAACCGGCGATGATACCGAGGTGGGAGAGCAGGAGATCGATTTTTTGTCGGGCAGCGAGCGCAAGCGGGGCAGCTTTGTCTTCACCCACAATCCCCAAAACGGAGCGCTGATGATTCGGGTGGCGAGCTATAGGCTGCCATAGCGTTGGTGTAAGGGTGGAAAAAATGGCTGCAACCGTTTTACTTGACACGGACCCCGGCGGCGACGACAGCGTAGCGCTACTGTGGCTCCAGAGCTTAGCCCGCCAAGCGCGGCTCAATCTGGTGGCGGTGACGGCGGCTGATGGCAATGTTTCAGCCCAACAGACCTATGCCAATGTAGGCCGACTGCTCAGCCTGCTGGGGATGAGCGTACCCATCGGTATGGGGGTAGCCGTTCTAGGCGCTCAAGATGCTGCATACATCCATGGGACAGATGGCATGGGCAATCTTGCGGCGACGCTGCCGCCCTCAGCCTATATCGGCGAGCCTCCGGCCTCCGATGATCTCATCATTGAACAACTGACAGCCCAGCCCCACAAAATCTCGCTGAATGCCATCGG
>JBARYO010000869.1:0-5707 GCA_049647905.1 Elainellaceae cyanobacterium
ATCAGGAACAGCGCCCCCTGAAAAAATAGCCAGAATTCAGGAAACTGTTCACTCAGCAGACTCTCTGCAAAGTTGACCAGCAGTGCCCCAACGATAGCGCCCACGAGGGTTGCGCGCCCTCCGACCGCCACCCAAATCACCATTTCAATGGAGCGGGCGACTTCCATTTCTTTGGGGGAGATGATGCCGGACTGAATCATGTACAGCGCCCCCGAGATCCCACCCAATGCCCCGGCGATCGCAAACACAATCACCTTGAAGCTGGTGGGGTTGTACCCTGAAAAGCGCACGCGACTCTCATCGTCACGAATGGCGATCATCAGCCGCCCAAACCGCCCGCTAGTCATCCAGCGGCAGAGCACATAGGCCACAATCAGCGCCAGCACCGTTAGCCCGTAAAAGAGAAACCGGGCGTCAGCTGACCCCGCTGGCATACCAAAAATTGTGTTGGTGTCAGTTTTGAGGCCGTTGGTGCCGTTAATCAGCTTCTGCTGGCTGTTGAAAAAGTTGAAGAAGACGACCAGGGCCGCCTGGGTGAGAATTGAGAAATAGACCCCGCGAATGCGGTTGCGAAACACCAAGTAGCCCAGCAACCCGGCAACAATGCCGGGGATAACGACAATAGCCACCAGGGTAAACGGGAAGGAGTAGAAGGGATACCAGAACCAGGGTAGATCCTGCACGCCGTATAGGCTGAAGAACTCGGGGATTTGGCCCTCTGGCAGCTGCAGGTTGATATGCATTGCCAAGGCGTAGGCCCCTAGGGCAAAGAAGATCCCCTGACCCAGGCTGAGCATGCCGGTGTAGCCCCAGATCAGGTCGATACCCAGGGCAACGATAGTCAGTGCTAAAAACCGTCCCAGGAGGTTGAGTCGGAAGTCGGACAGTACGGCAGGCATCACGAGCAGCAGCACCACAGCGATCGCGACTACTGCGATCGCCTCAATAATCAGCTGCCGCTTTCCGTTTTGTGATTTACGTAGTGGCATGACTCTCTCGATTAAGCATCTACTGCGCGCCCCTTCTGCGGGAATAGACCACCAGGCCTCACCTG
Source organism: Elainellaceae cyanobacterium (assembly GCA_049647905.1). Classification (GTDB taxonomy): domain Bacteria; phylum Cyanobacteriota; class Cyanobacteriia; order CAKZMO01; family CAKZMO01; genus JBCCAG01. The sequence continues at coordinate 1,055 of JBARYO010000869.1, forward strand.
CAAAAATGCGATGATCAGGGCAAACACCATAACCTTAGCCATGCTGGACTGGGCAAAGAAATTGAAGAAGTCAATAACAGGCTGTACGGCTCCTCCATTTAAATCTGACAACACCAGCGGGATTGCGCCTGAACCTACCAAATAGCTCAGCGTACCGATAGCAAAAGCGGCCAGTACGCTGCCAAAAATGTTGCCTACGCCGCCCACCACCACCACCATGAAGGCATCAACGATGTAGTTGCCGCCCAGGTTCGGGCCTACGGACCCCAAAAGCGTGATCGCGCTTCCCGCGATTCCGGCTAGCCCGGAACCCAGGGCAAAGGTGAGGGCATCCACGGTTTTGGTGGGAATGCCCAAGCAGGAACTCATGGAGCGGTTTTGGGTGACGGCTCGAATACGCAGTCCCCAGGCTGAGCGGTTGAGGAACCAGTAAATCCCCAGGAGGCAGAGTACCGTCAGAACAATAATAAATAGGCGAGCATAGGGAAACTGTAGCGTCGTGCCCACAGAGACACCACCCTGCAGCCATCCTGGCGCCGTGACGTCAATGTTGCGCGGCCCAAACCATAGTTTGGTCAGCCAGTCCTGCTCCGAGGCGTTGAGCATCAATCCACCCACTAGGGCGATCGCCGCCGAGAGCAGCAGCAGAACTGGAGTTGTCCAAGACCGCATCGCCCCAGACCGCTTCAGGGCAAACTGTCCCCCAAGGAACAGCGCCGTAAACAGCAGCAGCCCAACGATCATCGCGGTGTTGACGCTCCGCACAAACTGAATCAGGATCAAGCTAACGCCCCAAGTTGCCAGTAAGGTTTCCAGGGGTCGGCCGTAGAGATAGCGCACCACGGTTCGCTCTAGCAGCAGCCCCACCAATGCCGCCACCACAAAAGCGATGGGCAGCGCGACAAAGATGTAAATGTCCTGCAGCGATTCGGCATAGGCCTTAAATCCGTTCTGCACGACGTAGGTGGTATAAGCCCCTAGCATCATCAGCTCTCCATGAGCCAGGTTGATGACGCCCATGAGACCAAAAACAATCGCCAGCCCCAATGCAGCAATCAGTAACACTGAACCGGTACTGAGACCGTTAAATAAGACGTTTAGAAGTTGTTCTAGGATATTGACATTCATTGATGCGAAGGCCGTAGGGCCGTAGGGCGAAAAGCACTGTGCTTCGGTGATATAGACACAGAAGATGCCATATCAGGCCGTTCAAAACGCAAATAGATAAAGATGTTGGGTGGCGTAAAGACGCATCGCAACATGCCCTTACGCCACCCAATTTCTGTCCGCCTAAGGCTTAGGCTTCCTCGTACTTGCCGCCCTTCTCAGGATCAGACCAGTCGCAGGCAAATCCCTTAGTATCGGGAACATACTGGTTCCAGGGAATCGGGTCGATGGGGCCGTCAGTGGACGAGACAATCTCGAATAGACCATCGTCGCGGACTTGTCCAATTCGCACCGTCTTCGACAGGTGATGGTTTGGATTCATGGTGACAGAGCCTTCTGGCGCGTCAAACTGCAGACCATAAGCAGCCTCGCGAACCGCCTCTAGGTCATCTGCCGTTCCAGCGGCCTCGACCGCCATCTTCCACAGGTACACCATGATGTAGGCCGCTTCCATGGGGTCGTTGGTCACGCGATCGTCACCGTACTCAGCCTTGAAGTCCGCCACCCACTTCTCATTCTCAGGACTCTCAACGGTCTGGAAGTAGTTCCAGGAGGCATAGTGGTCAACCAGGAATTCTGGACCAATCTGACGCACTTCTTCTTCTGCTACGGAAACGGACATCACAGGATACTTGTCTGGCCCCATGCCAGCACCCTTCAGCTGCTTAAAGAAGGCAACGTTGCTGTCGCCGTTGAGGCTGTTGAAGATGACGCCGCCATCGGGGAGGGCGGAACGAATTTTGGAGATGATTGGGGTAACCTCAGTGTTACCCAGAGGTAGATAGTCTTCACCAACTGTTTCACCACCAAGGGCGGTGAGCTGCTCTTTGATGATGGTGTTGGCTGTGCGGGGGAAAACGTAGTCAGAACCCACTAAGAAAAATTGCGTTCCTTTGTTCTCCAGCAGCCATTCCACAGCTGGCTCAATTTGCTGGTTGGGAGCAGCCCCAGTGTAGAAAATATTTTTGGAGCACTCTTGACCCTCATACTGCACGGGGTACCAGAGCATGTGGTTCTTGGACTCAAATACTGGCAGCACAGCTTTACGGCTGGCCGAAGTCCAGCAGCCAAAGATGGTTGCGACACCGTCCTGGTCGATCAGCTTTTCAGCCTTTTCTGCAAAGGTCGGCCAGTCAGAGGCACCATCTTCTTTGATCGCCTCGATTTGCATCCCTAAGACGCCACCAGCGTCATTGATTTCCTTGATTGCTAGCTCTTCCGCATCTACAACGGTAGTTTCGCTAATGGCCATGGTGCCGCTGAGAGAATGAAGAATACCAACTTTGATGGTATCGCCGCTACCACCCTCAGCTGCCGCCTCTTCTGGCGCATCTGCATCTGCAGCAGGCTCATCTGTTGAATCAGTGGCACAAGCCTTGAGCAGAATACTGGTGCCTAAGGCAGCAGAACCATACAGTAAAAACCGTCGTCGTCCAAACAAACTTGCCATTGGTCTCCTCACTCTCCGAAATTTTAAAGGCGGCAGGGTTGTGCAATCTGCATTACACATACACGGAGTGAATACTATGCCTCAAGAGAGCTATATTTTGTGCCCTAGGCTACAAAACTCGGCCAGATTCACTCTTTTGGGCTATTTCTCTGGACCCATGTGATGCTCGATCTCGCTGACAATCTCGTCCAAATCTGGATCTGATTTCAGCATTGTGAAAAGAAAGGGGCGATCGCCCCGCATCCGCTCAGCGTCCCGCGCCATGACCTTAAGATCGGCCCCCACCATAGGCGCGAGGTCAATCTTGTTGATGACAAGCAGATCTGACTTCGTGATTCCAGGGCCGCCTTTGCGCGGAATTTTATCGCCAGCTGCAACATCAATCACGTATATCGTAAAGTCCACCAGTTCAGGGCTAAAGGTCGCCGCCAAATTGTCGCCGCCGCTCTCCACAAATACGAGCTGCGGAGAAAACTGGGCCTCTAGCCGCTCAATCGCCACCAAATTGATAGAAGCATCTTCACGGATCGCCGTATGGGGACAGCCTCCCGTTTCCACACCCACGATGCGCTCTTGAGATAGCGCGCCATGGCGCACTAAGAACTGAGCGTCTTCTTGGGTATAGATATCATTAGTGACAACAGCGAGGCTATAGGTATCCCGCAAAGTACGGCACAGCGCCATAACCAAGGCCGTCTTTCCTGAGCCGACTGGGCCAGCAACGCCAACGCGGAAGGGAGTCATACAGGGCGTCCCAATGGGTGATTAACTTCTAAATAACCTTGAATATAGCGTTTCGTGGGTCATGCTCGCGAGAGAGAGGCCCCAGCTGCATAGGGTTCTGGCCTCCTCATCTGGGGAATGGCTTGGGGTATAGATGGCATCATCACAAGTCCAGTCCCACCAGTTGTCGGAAGCGGTCAGCACCATCTCTGCCGTCGCTTCAATTTCAGGATAGAGGCGCTGCTGGAGCTGCTGACCTGCTGTTTGGCCTAGCGGAATCAGCTTGATGCCAGCGCTAATACCGCTGTTTATCCAGCTGTGGAGATATCCCGCGACAGCTTCGTAGGGAGAGAGGCTCCAATGGGCTGCCGCTACGGCGAAGGCGATCGCAAAATTGCAGGGGCGCATCGGCAACAGTTGCCCAAAGTCTGGATCTAATTGCTGCAGCAGCTGCTGCAGCGACTGGCCCATTTGCCAGCTCTGCTGCCGCATTTCCTCCGTTTCTCGCAGCGCCGACAGCCATTGATTCCAGAAAGCGATCGCCTCTAAGTTTCCAGCCCCCACGGCCCGATACGCTTTGAGCAAGATAGAGGACTCCAAGCGGATGCTCCCGTGGCGCAGTTCTTGAGTTAGCCAACGGTCTAGCGCCTCTGCATCCGGCAATCGGCCCTGCTGGCTCAGGGCTTCTAACCCTTCTGAGTAGCTGTATGCGCCTACGGGGAGAGTGGGGCTAGTGAGCTGCAGTAGCCGCAGAAGAGAGGAGGAATTAGCCATGGCTGTCATGACCGTAGACCCCAGATTCTGGATGAAACGGCTCCGACATGTCGGCAACGGTCAGCCCCAAAGCCAAAAGCATGGGACGCAGCACCGGGTCCGGCGCAAGCCGGAGCTGATCTACGGTGATTTCTACGGGGACATGGCGGTTACCCAAATGGTATGCCGCCTGCAATAGCGTTAGAGGCGACCCGGTCACTGCCATCACGGGTTCTGGCAGCGCCGCGATCCGCACAGCATGGCTCCCATCAGCGGAGCAGAGCAGATCCCCATGGTGGAGAACCGTCCCCCGAGGAAGCTGTAGATGGAGGGTAAGTCCGGCTTGTGTGAAACAGTGGCGGGATTTGGTACGCTCATCGGCAGTTAAGGTCAAGGTTGCGATCGCCGCCATCTGCCCGTCCCTCGGCTCCGGACACCGATGCGTCAGCACGATGCTTTCAATGGATGTCATACCTTGCACGCAGTATCATGGTGTCCTCAAGTATCAGGTCCTCGGCTAAGGCAGCGACAGCAGCACTTTGAGAGCCTGCAGACCAACA
>JBARYO010000870.1:0-2239 GCA_049647905.1 Elainellaceae cyanobacterium
CCCACAAAGCAGCTTCATCTAGACCACCTGCGGCTTTCACAAGAGATTAATAATGACGGTCCTTTCGTAAATCTCTGGTCAAGAAAAGAACGGTGCAGACAGCTTGCCTCCCAGGAGAGTGTTAGAAAATGTACATGGACAACAGGGAACCGACGCCATCATCCTTCCAGGGCTGCAGCAGCATGCTGGCAGGCATCGATACCACAAATCTAAATCAGTCGGACTTTATCTTGGCCTAGACCCTAGACCTAGCCAAGCTAGCCTCATTCAACCGTTCCTCCGCCACCCTGTTCGCTAGCAGGGTGGTTTTCTCCTATGAATTCCGCTCATACGTACCATGACCATAGCCTTTTGATCATTCCTGTCAGCATCGATATCGTGAGGTTACTGGAAAAAACGTCCAGTGCATTTCAAAGAATCGTATCGGGAGGTACCACATGCAAACTATTGAGCAACGCTTCCAGCACGAAACGCTTGAACTCATCGTACCTAAGCACTCTCTTGGCGATCGCGTTCGCGCTGCACTCCAGAGCCTACAGGAGTTTACCCTCAATTTAGTTACCTTGAATCAAGAGCCCAAAATTACGGTAACGCGCGATCGCGCTGGTCAATCGCAGTGGGTTGTTTACGACCCCACTAACAGCTATACCAATACCTTTGCATCCGAAAATGAGGTGCGAATTTGGCTGGAAAATCGATACCGCTAAGGGCAGTGCAGCGATAAGGATTACGCCGATCAAAGCAGATCAAATGTAGATCAACTGATGTTAACCTAATGCAGTTCTTCTAGCAGGGCACGGGCCTATGGTAACCCTCAGCGGACTCTACATCTATCCCATAAAGTCAGCATCTGGTATTGCGGTATCCTCAGCATTGATTACGGATCGAGGCTTGGAGTACGACCGGCGCTGGATGCTGGTTGATGCCAACGGCAAATTCATCACCCAGCGCACCTGCCCCCAACTGGCGCTGGTATCAGTAGCCATAGCCGAGAAGAATCTAGTGGTAACGGCCCCTGGCTACGATAGCCAAGCGGTGCCACTACAGCCCCCCCAATCTGCACTTACATCCGTCGAGGTGTGGGGCGATCGCTGCGACGCTATCCCCCTGCCGTCTGAGGTCAGCGCTTGGTTTAGCGCGGTGCTTGGCGTGACCTGTCAGCTGGTGTATATGCCAGACGAGAGCGATCGCCCTGTGGACCATGGTAAGGTGCCTAGTCCTGATGGCACAGATGGGTTACCCCAAGTTAGCTTCGCCGATGCTTATCCATTTCTCCTGATTTCAGAGGCTTCCTTGGCGGACCTCAACCGCCGACTAGACGCCCCCGTCCCCATGAACCGGTTTCGCCCCAACCTTGTGGTCCAAGGCTGCGGGCCGTTTGCAGAAGATAGCTGGGGGCGCATTCGCGTGGGGGCTGTGGCCTTTCGCGTCGCCAAACCCTGCGCTCGCTGCACGATCACCACAGTTGACCAAACTACGGGTCAGCGAGGCATTGAACCCCTCAAGACTCTCGCCACGTTTCGCCACCAGCAGGGCCAGATTATGTTTGGCCAGAACCTGGTCCAAGAGGGGCTTGGAACGCTGCGCATCGGGGATGCTGTTGAGGTTTCGACATAGTCCCCACGCCGATCTAATCTGCAAAAAACGCTAGCAGTGCCTTCGAAAAAGCTTCTGGCGCGTCCTGCTGCACCCAGTGAGAGGCCCCTTCAATAGCTTGGAAGCGGGCACCAGGAATCTCATGGGCCAGCCGTTTGCCGTCTTCCAACTTTTGCCAGGGGTCATCCATAGCCCATAGAATCAACGTCGGCGCTGAAATATCGCCATGGCGGTCTACCAGTGCCATGGTCTGGTTAGCATTTAGGGCAGAGGCATTGCGCAGCAGGCTCAGCTTCCCCTCCTCACTCGCCCAAGGAGCAATGATGCCCTCGCGAAATTCTGGAGTGAGTTGACCAGGGTTTGAAAACCCCGCTGCCAAGCTCTCGTCTAATGCGTCAACTAATGCTGAAACAGGGCGAGGCTTCCACCGTAGGGGATGGCCAAAGTCGAGCATGTCATCGTCAAATCGGTCGTAGCATACGGAGTTGGTAATTACCAGACGGTCCACCAGATTGGCGTGCTCAATCGCCAAAATCAGCGCCACTGCCCCGCCCGTATCGTGCCCCACAATATTCGCCTGCGTCACCCCAATCTGAGACAGAAATGCCACAATCATGCGGGCTTGATCTTGAAATGAGCGGTC
>JBARYO010000871.1:0-2107 GCA_049647905.1 Elainellaceae cyanobacterium
CTATAAGGGTACGTCTGCGGTGGAGAACCCTAAGGGCATTTAAACGCCTCAGCGCTTTTTGGCATCACAGCAGCGGCGACTGGCACTGGCTTGCTGAAAAACCGATGCCTGTGGCAGCCATAAACCGCGAACTGTGGCGAGCTGCCGTTCCCTCGGTCAGCTTCTGCGTCCTATCTATGCTGTCCTGCGCCATCTCGACCTTTGGCTTGCTGGCGGGCAGTACGGCTACCGTTATCGGCGCAATGATCGTGGCACCACTGATGGGGCCTGTGATTGCCATGGCCTACGCCGTTGCGGTTGCTAATCGACGCCTGTTGCGGCGATCGGCTTTGACGGTGACCTGCGGGATTTCAATGACCGTGCTCATTTCCTGGGCCATCGCCAAGGCGACAGGGCTTGAGAGCATGAACCCTGAAATTCTGTCGCGAACCCAGCCGACACTATTGGATCTGGGCGTTGCGTTTGCCGCTGGAGCCGCTGGGGCATTTGCCAACTCGCGGCGGCAAATTGCGGACGCGTTGCCGGGGGTGGCGATCGCGGTCGCATTGGTCCCGCCATTGAGCGTTGTGGGTATTGGCTTTGCCCAGGGAAACCAGCAGGTAGGCATCGGGGCGCTAATCTTATTCGCCACCAACCTCATCGGCATTGTCTTTAGCGGTAGTTTAGTCTTCTTGCTGCAGCGGTATGGCTCGGTTGAGCGCGCCAAGCAGGGGCTGCTGGCTGGGGTATTGATGCTAGCTGCTCTATCGCTGCCCCTAAGCCTATCCCTGCGTAATCTACTCATCGAACAGACGGTGCGAAATCAAGTCCGGGACTCGGTTCGCAACCAAATTTCAGCACCCGATGAAGCCAATATTCAGGCGATTGCCGTTCGCTTTAGCCGTCGGACATTGTTGGTGGATGTGCGTTTAGTTGCGCCGCCGGGCTTTGTGTCAGAGGACGAGGTAAAATCACTACGAGACGTGCTCTCTGAGAAGGTGAATCGCCCGGTCAACCTCGAAGTACAGGTCACGCCTGTGGAAATTTTCAAGCCGTCTGATTGAGACTTACCGCCAAGCCATACCCGTGATGATAGAGCCGGCAAAAACTATATTTTCAGCCGGAGGGGCCGTGATGGTGCCGCTGCTGGTGCTCTCCATCGCCGCCATTACCCTTATTGTCGAGCGGCTGCTGTTTTGGAGTCGGCTTGTGGGTCGTCAGCCGCAGGTGATCCGGGAAACGCTGTCCCTGTTCCACACCAACCCTGCTGCGGCCTTGGGCCTACTGCAGCAAAATACGGATCTACCCATCGCCCGCATCTTTCGCGATCCGCTAGAAGCACCTCAAACCCTTGCGATGCGCCTGTCCCCTGCGGCCTTCCGACTAGCGCTAGAAAGTGCGACCCAGCGCGAGCTGCCCCTGCTGCGGCGCTTTAACACCGTGTTCGATATTATTATCAGCGTGTCGCCTTTGCTGGGGCTGCTGGGCACTGTCTTGGGTCTGATTCAGTCGTTCTCCTCCCTACAGCTGGGGGATCCTACCGCTAACGGGGCATCTGGCGTCGCCGCTGGTATTAGTGAAGCGCTGGTGTCCACGGTGGCCGGTATGGCGATCGCCATTGTCACCCTCATCTTCGCCAACCTGTTTCGCGGACTATATCGACGCCAGCTGGCGCTGATCCAGCAGTATGGGAGCCAGTTGGAGCTGCTATATCTGTGCCGCTTTCAGAAGAAAGAGCATTGAGGCGGTCTGGACCGCTGCCCTTTCACCCCACCTGACGCTAAAGCAGGGGCGATCGCTTGTCGCCCCTGCCGCAGTTGACAGGGGCGACAAGCGTTATGGCGATCGCGCCTAGCGAATAGGCCGCTGCTGCACCAAATAGCTCAGCACTTGCCCTTGGGCGGGGGTGATATGGATACCCTGCACTCCGATGGGGATGAGGGGGGTCCATAGTCGCCGCTCAACGTAGTAGAGCAGGTGCAGCCGCTCGATAGCATGCCGCACGCATTCGGGGGAGCCAATGATGATGTGCCTTAGATGTGAGTCTGCGACTGGTCCTAAGGGACCAACACAGCCGGGGGCTGGGGAAGGCTCGATGAGAGCAGGGATGCTGGGCTCGGCTTATCTG
>JBARYO010000872.1:0-7582 GCA_049647905.1 Elainellaceae cyanobacterium
GTCTATGACGGTATCGATTAGGCCATACTCCACGGCTTCTTCAGCAGACATAAAAAAGTCTCGCTCCGTATCTTCTTCGATCTTCTCAAGCGGTTGGCCTGTGTGCTCGGCGAGCCAGTCGTTAAGCCGTTGCTTATGGTACAAAATTTCCTTTGCCTGAATTTCGATGTCAGCAGCCTGGCCCTGGGCTCCGCCTAGGGGCTGGTGAATCATGATGCGAGAGTTGGGCAAGCTCATGCGCTTGCCTTTGGTCCCTGCACTCAGCAAAAAGGCTCCCATGCTAGCGGCCAAGCCCACGCAAATGGTGCAGACGTTGGGGCGGATGTGGTTCATGGTGTCGAAGATGCCGAGACCTGCCATCACCGAACCACCGGGAGAGTTGATGTAGAGATAGATGTCTTTTTCAGGATCTTCTGCTTCGAGAAACAGCATCTGGGCCACAATCAAGTTGGCCAAATCAGAATCAACCTGCTGGCCAAGAAAGATAATGCGCTCTCGCAGGAGGCGGGAGTAGATGTCGAAGGCGCGTTCGCCGCGACCTGACTGCTCAATAACGGTTGGGATCATGCAAGCGTTCCATACAGACTAATTTACATTTTATCGAAATCTCCCCAGGGCAGCAGATGGGATAGCCGTACTCAAGGAGATTGCTTGTCCTGTCCATCTCGAGGATTGTCTACCGACCGGGCCTCAAGGTACTGGAGCATTTGCTGAAGCTTCATCCGAGGGATGTAGGGCCAGCCACCCTGGGCCTCAATATCCCGTAAAAGTGCGTAAAGCCTCTGTCGGTTAGTTGGAAATGCCTCTTGAAACAGGCCGTCTCGGATCTCCTTATGACAAGCTTCGAGGGTCCTCAGCAAGGCGAGCAGCGCAAGAATATCTCCTTTCCGATTTTGGGCCGTTGCCTGGGTCATCTCAACAATTGGGGTGAATTGGTCCTTGGCAACCTCTAGTTGATCGATGTCCAGGGATGATTCGCCATTTACGTGCGCCATAGTCAAACTCGGGATCAATGTGTGTGAATTAGGAGAACAACGTCCTGTAAAATAGTGGGGACGTTCAATCGGACCGTTTTATTCAAAGGCGCTTTTGATTGGAAATTTGTGAGCCAGGGCTGGCGTAGCCCGGAGTGCCCCACTCCATCACAGCATAGTCTCTATTCACTCAATCCTAATTTACTCAGGGCGAGTGTACTGGTAATTCTAGTTGATACTGGACAGTTGATACTGGACTCACGTGGGGTTCTCTAACACTGAATTAGAGGAATAGACATTAATAAGGTATTGAGGTTGAGTATGAGGTATCGTACCGTAGTTACTGTGCTTTTAGCATTGTGTCTAGGTTTGCTGACAGCCTGTAGCAATGGGAAGCCAGACAATGGTCAACTGACCTATGACGACATCAGGAATACGGGCTTAGCAAATAGCTGTCCGAAGCTCTCGGAAACCAGCCGCGGAGCCATCTCGCTTGAGCCCGGCGAGAACTACTCCATCCAAGATCTGTGTTTGGAGCCAACTGCCTTCTTCATTAAAGAAGAGCCTATCAGCCGTCGCCAGGAAGCAGAATTTGTGGCGGGTAAATCCTTAACCCGCTATACATCTACATTAGATCAAGTGAGTGGCGATCTCATCCTTGGCGAGAATGGCAAGCTAACCTTTCTAGAGAAAGACGGCTTTGACTTCCAGGCAATTACGGTTCTACTGCCTGGTGGTGAGCAAATTCCATTCTTGTTCACTATTAAAGGGTTGACGGCTGACGCATTAATTGGTCCTGAAGGCATCAACACCTCGACGGATTTTGAGGGCAGCTACAAAGTTCCGTCTTACCGGACATCGAACTTCTTAGATCCGAAGGGTCGTGGATTGGCAACGGGGTATGACAATGCAGTTGCCTTACCGGCTCAGGCAGATAGCGAAGAGCTGACCAAGGAAAACATCAAGCGATTTGATCTGGGCGATGGCCTAATCTCGCTTCAGGTTTCTAAGGTCAACAGCGACACTGGCGAAATCGCAGGTGTGTTTGAAAGTGACCAGCCTTCGGATACGGATATGGGAGCTGACGAACCCTCTGAGGTGAAGATTCGGGGTATATTCTACGCTCGAGTGCAGCCCACTTAGGAAGCCAAACGCTCCTACACGGCAGCGCTACAATCTACCGCTGCAGAGCCGTTAGATCGCGGGATCTAGCGGCTTTGTGCTGGATAACACTGAACCATGAACCCAATGGTGCCAGCACCGTCTCACAAAACAGTCCGTGAGGATATTAGGGGACTGATATTGTCAATTAGCTTCAAGGCAGTTAGCATTAAGAAAATTAAAGATATTGCCTGACATTGCTGATATATGCGTCCAAGACGTTGATAGCGGTAATTGGATGTTGTTGCGCTGGAGAGTCTACCCCCGTGAATCTATCCCTCAAGTCACAACTGTCTGAAAATGGGCAGCTGATTGCTTCATTTTTTGAGCGGACTCAGGGGCGGTGGCGCTCTGAGCGACGGTACTACACACTCCCAGATGGTGAGGTTAAAGAGATTGTCAGCCTGATTACGATTCGTGTTTTGTCCCAAGGCGCACCCGAACTTTTAGATCTGGCACAGCGCCACCAGCTCGCACCGTCTTTACAGCTGACCTGTGGCTCCTGGGTGAGCTGGGACAGCCAGGACTCAGTATCGGGCAAGAAGCAGTCAAAGGGCAACACGGTTTTTGGTGTCCTGGGGGCTACCCTGTATCGCGATCGCGGATTTGCAACGCCAAAGCCGGTCACCGCCAAATTCCACTTCAACAATCCCGATACCCTATGCCTTCGAACGGAGTACAATGACTCGGTTTTCGAGGAAGAGATCAAGCTCATTGGCGATCGCTACCGGACGCGCCAGACGATCATTTCTCGGGCCGGTGAGCAGCAGATGATCGGCCAATATCTCGAAACGCGGCTCGACGACGCCTAGATGCGATCGCCGCTCCATCGCTCTTTTGCCCATAGCCTGTATGGGAGAATAGCAGCCATGGCGATTTCAGGAGATGGAGCGTGGTCATTGCATCAGAGCAGCGTCAAAACTATGGGACAAACACATCGTGGTGTGAGATATCCCGCTCCGCGATTGAGGCCAATGTGGCGACCCTACGGCAACGAATTGGTCCCAACGTCGCCCTCGGTGTTGTCGTAAAGTCCGATGGCTTTGGCCATGGGCTAGCCCTTTGTGCCAAGGCATTTGTTGCTGCTGGTGTAGATTGGCTGATTGTCAACTTCGCTTATGAAGCCGCTGCCATTCGTCAGGCCGGCATCGACGCGCCCATTTACATCTGCGGTCACGTGACGGCAGCTCAAGCCCCTATCGTAGCTGAGACGAGGGCCAGGGTCGTTTTGTATGATGCCTCAGTGGCGGCGGCGCTGGCTGAAGCCGGGCGAAGATCGGGCATCGATGTCCCCGTCCACTTGAAGATTGAGACCGGGACTCATCGTCAGGGGTTGCCGCTCAAGGAGTCCTTGGACTTGGCGCACCATGTGGCGGCTCTGGACGGCATTGTTCTAGAAGGTCTAACGACGCACTATGCCGATATTGAAGATACCACTGACCATCGATTTGCCCACCACCAGCTGACGCAGCTGGTCGCCGCCCAATCTGCCTTGCGTGAGGCTGGATTCACCATACCCATGGTTCATTCCGCTAACTCAGCGGCGACCATTCTTTGGCCTGAAACCCACGGCTCTCTAGTTCGCGTTGGCATCGCGGCCTACGGATTGTGGCCCTCGACAGAAACCTATGCCACGGTGTTACAGACTTCGGGACAAGCGGATGGCTTCATGCCTCATCTTCAGCCCGTGTTGTCCTGGAGAACCCACCTCGCCCAAGTTAAACCAGTTCCCGCAGGGGGGTATGTGGGGTACGGGCGTACATTCCGTGCCCCATACCCCATGAAAATTGCCGTGCTGCCGCTGGGGTACCATGAGGGCTACGATCGCCGCCTGTCAAACTTGGGGTACGTTCTCGTCACTGGACAGCGGGCACCCATTTGCGGGCGCGTTTGTATGAACATGGCCATGATTGACGTCACCCATCTCGATGTGTCGGCTGGGGCCACTGCAACCCTGTTGGGCCGTGATGGGGATGAGCGAATCACGGCTGAGCAGCTGGCAGCCTGGATGGGGACGATCAACTACGAGGTTGTGTCTCGGATTCATCCGTCGCAGCCGCGCTATTTGGTGTAGCTGTGCTCTCAATAATAGCGGCTGAACGATCGCAACGCGTTGATGCCATGTCTAGGTCATGTCTAGGTCATGTCCAAGTCACGTCTAGGGCTAGTCTGCATCGCATACGATCGAGATGGGTAAAGCTACAAGCGTACAGCGCAGGTTCGCAACCTAGATTCGGTTAGGCTGTCTGGAGCAATGTTGATAGTCAGGCACTGCGATCGCTTTAGCAGGTGGTAGGTCACTGAAAGGGTCGTTACAGTGGTGATAATTGCTACAAGCGTTACAGCCATGTGGTGCTGAATACTGGACCCAACCATGGGGAAGACTCCTGATGTAGAAAAATGCTGGTGAGCGGGTTTTGAGCGTGGTTATTGCTAGGGTGCCCAGGCGCGTAGCAGCACTCCCAAATGGCAGCTGACCGCCTACAATAATGGTTCCCGTGGCTCAAATTCACTACAGTTTTCGCAAACCATGTCTACCAAGTGGGCCGACCACCAGCGATCGCCAGCGCCTAAACCCTCAACGTCCAGATCCTCAATGCTCTGGCTAGCCGCGCTCAAGCCGCCCATGTACAGCGTGGCGGTTATTCCAATATGGGTTGGATCCACCATTGCCTGGGCAGAAACAGGGCGGGTTGATCATGCCATTTTCTTTCGCTTTCTTCTGGCGTCCATTGCCGTTGTGGCTTGGCTAAATCTCAGCAACGATGTCTTCGACGCCGATACGGGAATCGACCGGAACAAGCCCCATTCCTTGGTTAACCTAACGCACAACAAGCCCCTAATTTTTTGGATTGCTAACGGGCTACTTGTTCTAGGGCTGCTGGGCATCGGCTCAATTGCCTGGCAGCAGCGCGATGCGACAGTGCTTCTGATTGTGGCCATTTGCTGCGCCCTCGGATACAGCTACCAAGGGCCTCCGTTCCGCCTCGGGTATCGCGGTCTAGGAGAACCCATTTGTTTCATTACCTTTGGTCCCTTGGCCGTCTCTGCAGCCTATTACAGCCAAACTCAATCCTGGGGGTGGACACCCATCGCTGCCTCAGGTGTTGTGGGCATCAGCACCAGCTTGATTCTATTCTGCTCCCACTTCCACCAAACTGAAGATGATGTCGCAGCCGGCAAGCGATCGCCGATTGTGCGGCTGGGTACCGAGCGTGGCGCACAGTTCATTCCCTGGCTCTGCAGTAGTCTATTTGGCGTGACGGGATTGGGGGTCGGTGTCGGGCTATTCCCAATACAGACGCTAGTTGTCCTGATCAGTATCCCTGTGGCTTACCGCCTTTCGCAACATGTGCAGCGTTACCACGATTGCCCCACCGAAGTCAGCAGCGCAAAATTCATCGCCGTCACATTGCATTTCTGGAGCGGTGTAATGTTGGGAGCCGGGTGGCTTCTATCGCTGGCCTAGCTCAGTGGCTCAGGCCACCGGCCATCATGTGAACCCCCGTTTTGTATTGGGGTTTGCGACATCCCGTTATGGAAGTGTGGCAATTCCTGGTAAATTCAGAGTGCTGCTGCTGACAGTAATGCGTGGTGTATCTCGTCGAACAAGCCCAGGCTGCGTTTATACTGTCATACGACAGTAGTCTTGAGGCAGCGCACTCGCTAAACCAGTGTCTGGCTTGATATTCTCGGCCCAGTGGTCTACCCAGTTCACGATTCTTATGAGCGTTTGTTGTGACTTATTTTTTTAGTTAATCAAATTCGTCCGAGTCACGACGCGGTAACAAGACGTCAGCTATGCAGGCTTATGGGACATATTACTGAAAAAACATCTGTTCTTTAGCTTAGTTACTATGTCTGACCTACCCTTCACGTTAGACCAGCTGCGGATACTCAAAGCCATTGCGGCTGAGGGAAGTTTCAAGCGTGCTGCGGATAGCCTATACGTGTCACAGCCTGCCGTTAGCCTCCAGGTCCAGAACCTAGAGCGGCAGCTCGACGTGCCTCTGTTTGACCGGGGTGGGCGTCGGGCCCAGCTCACCGAAGCAGGGCATTTGCTGCTGAAATATGGCGATCGCATCTTGTCCCTATGTCAAGAGACCTGTCGCGCCATTGACGACCTGCAAAACCTTCAGGGGGGTACCCTCATCATTGGCGCGAGCCAAACCACCGGGACTTACTTGCTGCCGCGGATGATCGGTCGATTTAGGCAGACCTACTCAGATGTCGCCGTGCAGCTCCATGTTCACTCAACACGTCGCACCGCTTGGAGCGTTGCCAACGGTCAGATCGACCTTGCCATCATCGGTGGAGAGGTGCCGCCCGAACTACAGGATCCGTTGAAGATTGCTCCCTACGCCAAAGACGAGCTAGCGCTCATTTTACCCACCTTCCATCCCCTATCCCGCAGTAGCACCATTCAAAAGGACGACCTCTACAAGCTGAAATTCATTGCCTTAGACTCCCAGTCAACCATTCGTAAAGTAATTGACAATGTTTTGAGCCGCAGCGGTATTGAGACAAGACGGCTCAAGATTGAAATGGAGCTTAACTCCATTGAAGCAATTAAGAATGCCGTTCAGTCTGGCCTCGGAGCCTCATTTGTTTCCATCTCTGCCATTGAGAAAGAGCTGCAAATGGGCGTACTCCACCGGGCTAAAATTGACGGCTTAGTCATCACGCGGGTCCTGTCCGTCATTGTCAACCCCAACCGCTACCTTTCTAAGGCGGCGGAAGCATTTATGAAGGAAATTTTGCCCCAGTTCTCGCCACCGCCAACTGCCAAGAGCGCTGTCCAGCCCGCTGCGGCAGCGGAAACGACGCTCATGTCCTAGCGTTGCAGCGGATTTCTTTGGGAACGTTTAAGCCCCGTTCCCAGCCTCTAAGCTTGATGGACGTTGGCAGCCTTGGACGGCAAGCACAGTAGATTGTCGCTATAGGTGCTAATCAAGCCCCTCTGCCGTAGCTTGCCCATCAGCCGCGTGACGGTAACACGGGTCGAGCCAATAGCGCTACCAATTTGGGCGTGGGTGAGAGTCCAAGGCAAGCAGTAGCCATCTTCGCAGGGTTCACCAAACTCTTCGATGAGTAGGGTTAGAAAACCTAGGAGGCGATCGATGGTGCGCCGCTGACCTAAGGTGCTGAGCCAAAGCAGCTTACGCTGGTGCTGATAGCGAAAGGCATCTAGCACCTCACGGCGAAAGTGGGGCCAGTTGTCCAAATCGTTCCAGTACATCCAAATGACCGAGGTCTGGTCAACATGGGCAAAACTCTGCAGCGTGAACGGTGACTGGGCCACAATCTCGAAGGGCTGCCCAGCACCCACAAACCCAAGGAACGCCTCTTCGGCATTCATCTGCGCAAATTGAGATGCATCATTATCGTTGTCAGCAGGGTAAGCATCCCCAACGAGCCGGATAGCGCCGCGTTGAACGAGATACAGC
>JBARYO010000873.1:0-2608 GCA_049647905.1 Elainellaceae cyanobacterium
GCTTGAAGCTGTTGAGGCGCTAGGGGGCGATATTCTCAAGCTCTGTGTTGAGGTGGGGGGAAGTATCTCCGGTGAGCACGGCATTGGGGCTGACAAGCGATGCTACATGGCCAACATGTTCTCTGAAGCCGATTTGGCTACCATGCAGTACGTGCGGCAGGCGTTTAACCCCAAGGGGCTGGCAAATCCTGGCAAGATATTTCCGACCCCAAGAACCTGCGGGGAAGGAGCCGCCCAAAAGGCCCAGGTCTTTGCCAACGTCGACCAGTTTTAAGCGCCGTAGGGGCAAGGCACCGCCTTGCCCAGCTGTTGTAAATATACGATCCCCGTCTATTTGGGTGGATGGCTGTGAAAGCGAATGCCCAAGAACAGGTCGTATATAAAGCTGAAAAAGTCTTTGCCCTGAAACAGCCCCAAGGTCTGATGGCACCCTTTTTCGTCCAGCAGCGGCTGGGTGGCGCGGTATGCCGTCTGATAGTTGTACCAGGGGATTGAGGGCCACAGGTGATGGATCAGATGGTAGTTCTGGCCCATGATCAGTAGGTTGAGCACCGGGCTTGGATATACCCGAGCATTCTTCCAGCGATCGCGCTCTTGAAACGGACGATGGGGGAAATAGTCAAAGAATAGACCCAAGGCGATACCTACGACGAGAGCTGGGGAAAACCAGTAGTTGAAAATGAAGCCGAGAAAATCATACTGAATGGCCAAATAGACCACCGTCGCAACTACGGCACGACTAAGGAACCATTCTAAAAGCTCGTACTTGCGCCAGAGCCGACGGCGAAAGAAGAAGACTTCGTGGTAAAAGAACCGCGCCGCAATCATCCACAAGGGACCGCCAGTTGACACAAAGTGGTCGGGATCGTTCTCAGGGTCGTTAACGTTGGCGTGATGCTGCATGTGAACCCGCGTAAACACCGGGAACGCGAATCCCAGCATCAGCGCACTGCCGTGGCCCAAGGCCGCATTGACGATTCGATTACGGTGGGCAACATTGTGGGAGGCATCGTGAATCACCGTCCCGACCAAGTGGAGCGCTAGTACATTGAGAACAAAGCAGCACCACCCCGGAAAATCCCACCGCCAGTAGCCGAAGATTGCGGTGATTGCCATGGCAACCGCCGCTAGAAACATGATCAGGTTGAGGTTGAAAAACTCATCTGCTGGACCCAGGAGTTCCTTAGGGGCCATTCCACTCCTCACCGTCAGGGGCTGAACGGCCTCCGACATCGACACTCTCTCCTACTAACGTCCTTCGGTAGTATAAGCTACCTATGATTAAGAATAAAGTTTTATTAAATTAGCTCATTTGATTGAACCAATATCCATTCCCTAAGTTGGCTGATGGATCAGGACGGATATCCATGACGGAATCGATCTTAAGGTACTCAACGCTGTCCCTGCTTTGCAAGCTTGGTCCAGCAGGAGTATAGGCTAAACCTCTTGCTTTGCCAAATGGCGCTCAATTAGTAAGATAGCAACAATGCCGTCCACAGGGCCTGGAATGCCCCGTAGAGCTTGGGGAACCCACCGCGCTAACCCTGATGCTGGATACATCACCCAATAGCGATCGCGGGCCTCTAGGGTGCTATTGCGCTCATCCACCAGCGACATGGGAATCTTAACAGTCTCTTCCAATTTGGCGTACCAGGCCGCAGAGGTGGTTTGGTTACCTAGCACAAGGTGCGAAACGTCAAACCGCAATATCAGGGCAGCGATCGCGCTTAGGGCGAGCTCTGCGGAAACAACATCATGATGCAGTACGGCAAACTCAGGCTCTGTCGCCGCTTGGGCAGAATCATGGCCTACCTGTACAACTGCGACGCCGCACTTTTCACGCCCGGGGTCCAGTCCCAAAATCGTAGTAGTTGCCAATCCGGCCCTCCTGCCGTCATCCCAAGCCTCTATGGCTCAATGTTAGCCTGGCTTGAGTCCTCGTTAAATACAGGCTGGCCATCCTGCAGCACCATAAACTTCAAGGCCAAAGGCCCAACTGTATAGACGTCGGTAGCCGAAACGGCCTGAACTACGAAGGCACCGGTCTGAGACTGCTGTGGATCTTGTAATTCGCCAAGAAACTGGCGGAGGTCCTCGTAGGCTCCAGCCGAAATCTCTACGGTTCGAGGTAAAACCCCAGCCTGACGGGCTCGCAGTTGGGCTGCAGCAATGAGGAGCTCCAAACGCTCCAGTAGCTGACTGTTGCTGATCTGCTCCGGGTCAATGGTCACAGATGTAATAATCTCTCCGGAGCTAAACACAAGCTCATTGGGGAGAGCATTCGCCGTAACGTCAACGCAGGGCTGTCCAGAAATGACGCAGGGTTCACCAATGAGATAGTTGCCTCCAGATAAAATCTGAATGACGTAAGGCTGGCCGTCGCTGATGCGGCGAATCACCTCCGCTACATCAGCACTCTTGATCTTGATCACTTGCGCTTCTAAGGGGCCGACGCTGGGCAAAATGGTTTGAAACACCATCTGATTGGCCTGGCGCAAAATCTGATCAATGGCTTGCTGGGCCTCTGCTGGGCTGTTGATTTGAAGCACGCCAGCGGCCAAAACCTGATTGTTGAACAGCGCCACATCCCCTTCTCTCAGGGCTTGGA
>JBARYO010000874.1:0-4832 GCA_049647905.1 Elainellaceae cyanobacterium
TCATATGGGCTTTGGTGTGGTGTAGCGCTAAGCCAAAAAAGCTGCCCCGAGCGTTGGCGTCCCACAGGGGCGATCGCTCCCCCGCCAGATAGGGGTGAAAGAAAAGCCCCCCTGAGCCCGCAGGCACCGTTGCAGCAATGCGGGTCAAGATATTGTATGGGTCCGTCTGCAGCAGATGGGCCGTATCCACTTCCGCATCTGCGAGGTGGTCCCGCACCCAGCGCAGCACAATGCCGCCATTATTTGTTGCTCCGCCGACCACCCAGCGATTCTCGGTTAGCGCGTAGCAAAACAAGCGCTCTTGTGGGTCTGTTTGGGGCGCTGCTACCAATGCCCTCACAGCACCGCTGGTGCCCACCGTCACGGTCACCTCTCCCGGTGCCGCTCCCACACCCAAGTTAGCCAATGCCCCATCGCTCGCCCCCACCACGACAGGGACGTCAGCGGCAATACCCATGGTCCGAGCTACAGCGTTGTCCATGCCCCGCAGCACATGGGTTGTTGACACCAGTTCAGACAGGCGATCGCCCGTAATGCCCGCTAGCGATAGGGCTTCGTCGTCCCAGCTTAGGGTCTGGATATTGAAGAGACCTGTGGCGTTGGCGATGGAGTGATCCACTACAAAGCGATTGAACCAGCGGTAGAGGATGTATTCCTTGATGGAAATAAACTTAGCCGCCTGCTGGAAAATCTGGGGCTGGTCATGCTGCAGCCACAGCAGCTTCACCAGCGGTAGCATCGGGTGCAGCGGCACCCCAATGCGGGTATACAGGGCATGGGCGTCACAGTGATGACGAATTTTGTCTACCCAGGGGGCACTGCGGCGATCGGCCCAGGTGATGCTACGGGTGAGGGGTTCGCCCTGTCCGTCTACGGCGATTAGGGTGTGCATCGCCGTGCTGAAGCAAATTCCTGCCAAGGCTTCTCCGCAAGCGGCATCCTGCACCACAGCACTAACGCTCTGAGTCACCGCATCGTAGATTTCGTCCGGGTCTTGCTCCTGCACTTCTGGCTGCGGGGACAGCAATGGGTAATGGACCGTTTGCTGCGCGACCGCATCTCCCTCAACCGTAAACAGAATTGTTTTAGTACTGGTCGTACCGATGTCGATGCCGAGGATATGGACAGGAGCCGTCATAATGATTGCCAGCGATAGGAGATTAGGGGCGATCTGTAGTGGCCTAATGCTGCTGGGTCTGGACCAACGTGACGTGGATCAGTCTCACCAGCAGCGCCATCTAAACCGTATAGTAAGCGCCTGTCTGACACAAAATATTAGCCCCACCTAAACGTTTTCCATAGGCTATATTACAACCGCTCTAAAAAGGCTTGTACTCGCCCATCTTGCCGCAGCACAACCCGAATCGGTGGCGACGACGACGACAGCGGCGGGCTAACTGTCTCTCCCACCCGCAGGGCCGCAACATCAGGTAAATACGCCCGAGCCGTGTCTCCAATGGGCAGCACCCGCTGCAGGGTGCCATCTGCCGCTACGCTCACCCGGTATTCCAACGACTGCCCCAGCCCGTCTGGGGGCTGCCAGCGAGACTGCACTGCGCTCTGCACCTGTCGCACCGTCTCGCTAGGGCTGATGGGCGCTGGCCCAGGCGTTAGGGGTTCTGGGGTGCTAAAGGCGCGTTCGTCCCTGGGGATAGAGCGCGTCAGTCCGCGCTCTGCAGGGGATGGTTGTGCTTCCGCCTCCGCCCTAGCTTCAATTGGTGGAATAGCGCTCAGCTCCGGCGGAATGGTTTCATTGGCCCGAGCGGTTGTGGTACCAGAGGGCGGCGCTGGAGTTGGTGGCGTTGAGGCTGGTGTCGGAGACCCTGAATTTTGAGGGGTTGTTGCCGGAGCCGGTGCGGCACCTTGCGGCCCGTCTCCTGCTTGGTCAACGCCAAGCTCCGGAAATGCTGCGATCGCATCTTCGGAAGCGCGCTCTGGGGCGTTTGCGGCAGAATCATCTGTCTGCTGAGTCGTGGCCTGATCACTATCATCAAAGGCAGCTTCAGACTCCGCTATCTCAGGCTGAACGGCTACATTCTGCGCTGTTTGCGGCCCAGCGGTGTGCCGAACAATCTGCACCATTGTTCCGGTCACCCCAACAGCCAACAGGGCGGCGGCAGCAGTGCGCATCCAGATGGGAGGCTGGCGGGAAGGAGCCGATGTGGCAACTATCCCATCTCGCCCATAGGCATCCAGCGCATCGGCGACATCAAGCAGCTCCATTGTTGAGAGGTCAATTGAAGTGGGACGTGGTGATAGGTTGATTTGCAGCTGATGCTGGAGCTGCGTTAGCGGTTTGAGGCTAGCGACTGTCGGGGGAGAACCTGAAGTAGCCCATTCGGGGGACATCTGCTCTGGTGACAGGCTTGGCGCTGGACTTGGTGCAGATCTGTGGGCCAGCGGATCAGGCTCGACAGGCTTGGGGGTGGAACCCGATGGCTGGAGTTGATAGGCGAATTGCCGTACAGACCGGGTCAGAAGATGCTGAACATACTGCTGCACAATGTCGGCGATCGCGTCCAGCTGCGCTTGACTACCCGTCACCGTGAGGCGCTCGTCTGCAGGACGATGGGGGCCGTCAAAGCTGAGGCGAAACCTAACGTCCGTGAGGACCGGGCGCTGGGTCCAGCGTGACAGCGGCGAGGTGCGAGCCAGCAGCTCTATGGTGCAGGTGGGTGGACTGTAGCGACGAATGGCGTCCATGATTCATCAAATGAAGTACTTACAGGTTTATCAAGCTGCGCGCTCTAGCAGCGCTAACCACAGCTGCCGCGCTCCCGCTGGAGCGCTGTAGAACAGGAGGTCTATCAGCAGCTTCAAGGCCAGATGGGCCAAATTATCAGTGGCGATCTCATCTCCGGCCCGCATTCGCTCCTGGTATAGGTTACTGAAGGCATCAATGTAGTCTCCCAAGAGCGCCGTTTGGTGGGGCGGCTTGCCCTGGGCCGTGAGTTGCTCTAGCAGCGCCACGGCCCGCCGAATTAACTCCCCATGCTCTGCCGCCAGGTAACAAGTAATCAGCACCAGCGATCGCGCCTCATCCACGTCAAGTCGCTTGCGCCCTTGCCCCTTGCGCAGCGGACTAGACTGGCGCAGCCGCCATAGGGTAATGCGATCGCCCATCACCTGGGATAGCCCCAGTGCCTCAGCCGCCTGCAGCATAGCCTCTGAACCAATCCCTGCTAAAGCTTCCAGCGCCAACAGAATTAGGTCCAGCTGCGCTTTGATATCGTTGAGCTGGTCAGCGCTGGGGTCCGTGGGCGGTAATGCTAGGCCTGGAGACGTAGACATGGGTTCAACATAGGGGAATTTTGATCATATCCGGTCGACGTTACCAATTTTGCAACCGATGCGCATCAGATGGAGGCCACATAACGCGATCTAGCTAGCAATCCCATTGGCATTCGTATTACAGTCATAGGGCATATTGAGCAAAACAGGGCCATGAGCCAGGACACTTTTGAAATCTTCGAGGGCGATTTGTCGGATGCGGCGCTGCAGCGCTACCGGCAGGCTAGCGCCATTGCTGTGGATACCGAAACCATGGGGCTCATTCCCCAGCGCGATCGTCTCTGCTTAGTGCAGCTCTGTGACCCCGATGCCAACGCCTGCGTCATTCGTATTGCTTTGGGGCAACCGGAGGCACCCCGCCTAAAACAGCTCATGGAGCAGACCGACGTGGTCAAGATTTTCCACTTTGCCCGCTTTGATGTCGCGACGCTCAAACATCATCTGGGCATTCAGGTTAAGCCCATCTTTTGCACTAAAATTTCCAGCAAGCTGGCCCGCACCTATAGTCCGCGCCATGGACTCAAGGAGCTGGTCAATGAGATTGCCGGGGTGGAGCTAGACAAACGCGCCCAGAGTTCAGATTGGGGCAATGTCGCTAACCTCTCGGAGGAGCAGCTCGCCTATGCTGCCAACGACGTGCGCTACTTGCACCGCCTACGGCAGCAGCTTACTGAGATGCTGCAGCGGGAGGGCCGTTGGGAGCTAGCACAGGCCTGTTTCACCTGTCTTCCCACCTTGGTCGACCTCGATCTGCTGCAATACCACAATATTTTTGAGCATTGAGCGCCTTTGCCTCCCAGGACCACTGAAATTGTCCGGCTAAACTTGCGTTGCCGCGCATAGATAACTGTATAGCCTATGCCGGTATGGCGACAGGAACTTGAATGCAGGCCGCCCAGTCCTCCTCTTTGACCCGTTTCCAGTCTCAAGCATCTCAGCTCACAGTAGGTGGCGTGCCGCTGCCTGAGCAGATGTGGCAGAACCCTGATGAGCAGACTGCTGCCCTGATACCGGCTTGGCTCGCACCCATAGCCCTGACGGGAACTGCTGCGGTCATGACAACTGTAGTGCTGTCATTCTCTGAGACTGGGCTGAGGCAGGACGCGGCCCAACCAGCGCCCGTGGCCCCACAGCCCGAGCAAACCCAGCTTCCGGCCCGGCCACAAGATCAGAGCTGCTCCGCCGCATGCCGCGACTTGAAACACGTCCAGACTCAAATGGCAACGCTGCGGCGCTATATCTCTGAACGGCAGATTGCCCTCCAAAGCCTACAGGCCCAATCCGCTGACAGCGACCCGCAAGCGACGGCTCAAGCGATCGCCCAGCGCTTGCAAAGTGCCGAGATTCAGCAAAAGCGTCTGGAGTGGGAGGCCAAAACGCTTCAGGGAGACTTGCAGCAGCTGAATCTACAGATGGGGCTGCCCTCAGATCTTTCAGCTGTCGATATTTTGAATCAATCCCCGAGCTATCAGCAGCAGTGGCAGCAGTGGCAGCAGCTCGATCGCCAAGTTGGAGAAGCCTCAGAGGTGGAAGCGCTGGGT
>JBARYO010000875.1:0-2064 GCA_049647905.1 Elainellaceae cyanobacterium
GCTAAAGCCAGGGCGCAAAGACACCGTGACTAATCCCATCTTGATCGCCGAAGTCCTTTCAGAATCCACCCGCGCCTACGATCGCGACGAGAAATTTGCCGCTTACCGGACGCTTCCCACGCTGCAGGAGTACCTACTCATAGATCAGTACCGCCCCTGCGTGGAGCAGTATGTTAGGCAAACCGACAGCGCCTGGCTGTATGCCGAATATGCTGGCTTAGACCAGCGGCTTAACCTGCCGTCCGTCTCGGTTGAAATCACCTTAGCAGACCTGTACGAGGCGATCGCCTTCTAACCCCACTCCCCAAGCAAAGCGATAGGTGCTGTGCACTCGCTGGCGCGCACGCCCACCCAAGCCATCTCAGCCGCCCCTTGCCATACCCACACAAATGACTTATTCTGTGTGGCTAGAGCTGTGAACCCCATGGCTCCGTCTCCCAAAAATTCGGTCGGGCGACACTACGCGTTGTGATCGCAACGCGCAGCGCCTAATCCCACAAGACAGAGTGAGCTGTCTCGGCAAGGACTGAGGTGATTATACCTGTGTCATCCCGAGCGCATAAATTGTCTAGGATGGCCGGTTTTTGGGGGACTCCTAACCCTTAAGGCTTCAAGGAGTCCCTCATGTCATCTCAATATAGTTCGTCGCCGCGCTCCGAAGCGGCGGCACAGACCGCGCTGACAACTCAAGCGAGCGGCCCTGCTGCGCCGCCAAGCCTGCGGCTCAGCACCCCCACCAACGTCAGCTACGAATACCTGCACCACATCCTCATCGGCTCCCCCCACGGCGTTAACGACGCCGTCCACCGGCTGCACCTAATGCAGTACGTAGAAAAGCGCCTGTGGACCCCGCTCATTGCCATTAATGATCAGGGGCTGACCCTTACCCAGGCCGAGGGGCAGGTGCTGCGCTACTTGGTGCAACAGCGGCCTCGGTAGGGGCATATTGCGTTGGCTTAATTGCTTCTAAAAAGAGGTTGCTTAGAAGCAATTAAGCCAACATTGCGCAAAATGCGCATGCTCCAACCCTTAATGCACAGCCGCCCGCTCTTAGATCGCAGCCGTCACATCAAAGATCGCAGGCCTTGATCCTTAAAGCACAGCCGCCTGCTCTTAGATCACACGGCTCGATCCTTAGAACACGGCCACCGCATCAAAGATCATAGGCCCCGATCCTTAAAGCACAGCGATGAGCGCTGTGCCCTCGCTAGCGCGAACGCCATCATAGAACCATACCAGCCCCAATCCTGGAGCAATCCCCATGGCGAAGGCTCAAGACCAGCCCTCAAGGGCGATCGCCCCCGGCACCAACGGCACCACTGCAGACCTCACCGCCGCAAAAACCGCTCCACCGCGATCGCCACATCCGCGATCGCCGCCAGATTAGTCACACCGGCTACAAGCGTCCGCTTCTCCCGGTAATCCCCGTCACTAGGCTCCCGAAACGCCACCAGCTCCATGCGTCTGAGGTTGATTACCCAATACTCTGCAATGCCAGCCTCAGCATAGGTTCTGCGCTTCACCTCTAAATCTTTGATCAAGCTGGTGTCAGAATACTCAACGGCCAAGAGCACATTTTCGGGATAGGGATGATGCTCAAAATAGACATCGCCCAAATCCTCAACCACCGCAATATCCGGCTCTGGCTCTGAAGCATTGGGCAAGGTGATGGGCTTTCCCTCCCGAATCTTCGCTCTGCCCCGCAGCACCTCCCGCAGATAATCGGCAGCTACACTGCTCAAATGGGCATGGGATTCCCCTTCTGGAGCCGTCTCAACAATCTCTCCGTTCAGCAACTCCACAGAGCGATCGCTCAAAATACCGGCGACAATCATTCGGTGATAGTCGTCAACGGTCCATTTCTGGGTGACAAAAGCCGGTGTCATAGGGGCTGCGGGGGCTCCGTTGCGGGCCAGTAACCAAGGGCGTTTATGCTACGTATCTTATCAAGCTCGTCTGTAAACGACATCGCCAAAATTCACGCCCTACAGCCCGTTGCCAATCAAAATAAAGGGCGCCCAATAGTGGGGATGGGCCAGATCGCTGGGGTCCAGAGTGCTGCCA
>JBARYO010000876.1:0-4001 GCA_049647905.1 Elainellaceae cyanobacterium
CCAGGCGCTCGGTATCTTCAATGCTCTGCAAAGCCCTGACGATACTGTTCTAACCATCAGTCGGGCAACGGTGTTGAGTAACCTGGGCATGGCGCATACAAACCTAAAACAGTTTGGCGACGCGGCGCAGTGCTACCAGGCGGCTCTAGCAGCACTTGAGTCCCTAGACGCTCATATAGACCCCGCTGCTGTCCAGAATCTGAACCTGCAAGAGCGTAAGGGGCAGGTGCTGCACAACATGGGCTTCAATCTCAGCCGTCAGAGCCGCTCCCAACCAGGGGTGTCCCCGGCGGAGGGTCTATTGCGGGAGGCCGTACAGCACTACGAACGCGCCCTGCCGTTGCGAAAGACGGCAGAAAACCAGGCCGAAACACTCAACAGCCTAGCGTTTGCCTACGGCCTTTTGCTAAAGGTGACTGGCGATCGCAAGTACTTTAACAAGGCCCACAATGCGCTTAAATCTGCCATCCGACGCTATCAGTCGAGCAGCACCTCTAACCTAGACGGCTTAGCCAGCGCTTACGACAGCTTGGGCCATGTCTTGACCATTGCCAGTCAACAAGATCAGACTCTACTTACAGAAGCCGAAGCGGCCTACGAAAAGAGCTTCCAAAATATCAGGCAAATCCTAGTATCTCTGGATATCAACAAGCGAGAGGACTACGTGCGCAGCATTGAAGCAACCTTCACGTTCTCAGACTTTTCAGCGGTGACACAGCAGCTCCCAGCCGCCGTACGTGAAAAATTAGGGCTGAACCAAACCGATCTGATTCAACGGCTTGATGTGATGAAGCTTAGTGGCACGACGAGTGCTGTTTCACCGCTGGAGATGCTGAGTCGGATACCCGGAATTATCCAGCGGGTTGACGACATCGTGTAATAGGGTCTGCTGTCATCTTTAAGCCAGTTCAGGCACTTCCCACGGGAAACAGGTTTACTACGCACCACACTATGGCGATTCAAGGAGAGTTAAACCGATGATTCAATCAAGCCACAATTCCAATGCAGAAACCGGTAGTGGTGGAACGCTGCCACCTTGACGCCACTTGAGTTCTGTTGACGTGGTGTAGCATTGAGGGGAGGCCATGGTGAGTCGGACTGACGGATTAACGTGGCTGGCGGCATCAGGTTGGGGGTGGTATGTGGCCCTGCAGGTGCTGTCCGGCCAAGCTCTATGGGCGTCGCCAGCGGCAGCAGCGACGCCCGCAAGGTTCAATGCCGTCAAGCAGGATGCTGCCTTAAATCACGCCGAGCAGCAGTTTGAAGCGGGTCAAGCTTACTATCGAGACAGGCAATTTTCAGCGGCGCTGACAGCCTATCAACAGGCGCTGACGGATTGGATCGCCTCAGACCACCAGCCGGATATTGCCCAAGCGCATTACGAAATCGGTAGAACCCTGCGGAATTTGGAGGACTACCCCGGCGCAATAGATGCGTTTCAACAGGCGCTGGCTCTTTTCCAGGCCCTTGGCGATCGCCAAGGGCAGGGGGAGGCGATCAACGGCATTGGGCAGGTGTATCAAAATGTGGGGCAGGTGGCTGAGGCGCTAGCGGCCTTTCAACAAGCCTTGGCCCTGTTTGACGAAATGGGCGATCGCCTCAGCCAAGGCTACGGACTTAATAACATCGGCCTCATTTACCGCGATCGGGGTGACTATGGCCAGGCCCTGGCTTTCTTCCAACAGGCGGCTGCCCGACTGACAGCAGACGACCCTCGCACCAGCCTCTACGTCCTCAACAATATCGGGACGCTATATGCCTACCTAGGACAGCATGAGCGGGCCTTGGCAACGTACCAGCAGGCCCTGGCACGAAGTCGCGACATTGATGACCGCGCTGGGGAAGCGACGGCTCTGCACAATGTTGGCTTTGCCTACCGCAACCAGGCTCAATATGGGCGGGCGCTGACCCATTATCAGCAAGCCTTGGCGATTCGCCAGGATTTGGGCGATCGCTCTGGGGTGGCGGAAACTCTGAACAATTTGGGGGCGCTCTACAACATCCTAGGTGACCATGAGCAGGCGATCGCCGTTTTGCAGCAGGCTCTGTCCATCCACCGCCAGCTAGGCGACGTTATGGGAGAAGGACTGGCCCAAGATACCCTAGCAACGGCCTACCGCGATCAGGGGGAGACCCAGCGTGCCTTGGAAACCTATTTTGACGCCCTAACGACTTTGCAGCCTGTTGGAAATCGGCGTGCTGAAATTATTGCCCGTAGCAACCTAGGCCAGCTACTAGAACAGCAAGGTCAGACTGGCCTCGCGATTGTGTTCTATAAGCAGGCTATCAACCTAATCGAGGAAACGCGCCAAGGGATTCGCCCTCTGCCTAGGGCAGACCAAGACATCTACACAAGCACTGTCGCCAACACCTACCGACAGCTGGCGGGTCTGCTGCTGCAGCAAGAGCGCGTACCAGAAGCTCATCAGGTGTTAGATCTGCTCAAGGTCCAGGAGCTAGATAACTCTCTTGAGGGGGTACGGGGGGAGGCCGGAGAGAGGCAGCTTCCGCTACGGAAGCCCGAGGCCGAGGTGTTGCGAGCTAGCCAGCAGCATCTAGACCGCGCCATTGCGATCGCAAATGAACTGCGAGAGCTGCTGCAGAAGGATGGGCAGGACCGCTCTGAGGGGCAAAACCAACGCATTGTCGAATTAGAGCAGCTGCAAAGTCAGCTGATACAGCAGTTTCTCGACTTTGTCGACAGCCCAGCGGTGCAGCAGCAGCTTGCGCAACTGAGCCAGACAGCCCAGCACCAAGACCTGCTCACGGAACTAGATCGCTTCCCCAACCTGCAGGATAACCTTGCGGATATCGGCCATACGGCGCTGCTCTACCCCCTAATTTTGGAAGACCGCCTAGAGCTAGTGCTAGTGACCGCCCATG
The DNA here is from genome assembly GCA_049647905.1 of Elainellaceae cyanobacterium. Classification (GTDB taxonomy): domain Bacteria; phylum Cyanobacteriota; class Cyanobacteriia; order CAKZMO01; family CAKZMO01; genus JBCCAG01. The sequence goes on from JBARYO010000876.1 coordinate 2,884, forward strand.
GCCCTCTAGTCCACTACACCGTCCCCGTCTCCCGCACCGACCTTGTCCAAACAATTTTTGAGTTTCAGCAGACGCTAAAAGATCCCAGTAGTGACCCTGAGCCCTTAGCTCAAACCCTATACCGATGGCTGGTTGAGCCCGTCAGCGACGCGATAGAGGCCATGGATGTACAAACGCTACTCTATGCCCCTGATGGGCCGTTACGCTACATTCCGCTAGCGGCACTGCATGATGGCACGGGCTGGCTGGCGCAGCGCTATCAGGTCAATCAGATCACTGCGGCCAGTTTGATGGACCTGAACTTGCGCCCCAGCCCAGCTCCGTCGGTCTTGGCGGGAGCCTTTAGTCAAGGGCACTTTCAGGTATCGGTACTCGATAGAATCCTCGAATTTAGCGGACTCCCCAACGCCGGTATTGAAGTGGACTCCCTCAGCGAGATGTTCCCCACCCGGTCTTTCTTTAATCTGGACTTCAGCCGCAGCGCCGTCGCACCGTTGTTCAACGACTACACCATTGTCCATTTGGCTACCCATGCAGCGCTGCTAGTGGACTCTCCTTTGGACTCGTTTATTATGTTTGGCGATGGCGATCGCCTTACCCTAGCTGAACTAAGGAGCTGGCGAGGCCGACTGCGCAGCGTTGATCTCATTGTGCTGAGCGCTTGCGAAACGGGGACGGGGTCTATCCTCGACGCCAATGGTGAAGAGATTTTGGGCTTTGGCTACTTGATGCAAGATGCGGGGGCGCGGGCGGTAATCGCTTCGTTGTGGCCTGTTAGTGACGGTGGCACTCGAGAGCTGATGACCAATCTGTATACCGCTCTGCTAACAGACGGCATGACCAAAGCTAAAGCCTTGCAACAGGCCCAAATTGCCCTAATTACCAGCACCCAAATTGAAGTAGGCGCAGAGCGGGGGTTCTCGCTGGTGCCTCGCCTGCCTGTTGCAGATGGCCTGTCTAACACGCAGCTCAGCCATCCCTACTACTGGGCACCCTTTATCCTGATTGGTAACGGCCTCTAAGAAACCTGTCACGGGGTAGACGTCAATCCGCCGCCGAGTAGCGTCTGATAGGGAACTACAGACCACAACGCCGCAAGCACCATGTATGACGCGCAC
>JBARYO010000877.1:0-2413 GCA_049647905.1 Elainellaceae cyanobacterium
TGTCGAGGCAGGTATCCTGGCCAATCTTGATCGGCGCTGACCACGGGGTCAGAGACGGTAGACACCACCAGCGTCTGCCCTGTGAGCAGCTGGCGGTCCGTGGGCTGACTCAGCAGACGAATGGCCTTTTCGATGCCAGCTGGCGCATTTCCAGTCACAATCAGAGCGGGAACCGCACCATCTTGAACTGTTGTCAAGATTAGAAGACCAGCGTCGTCAGGGAGCGGGGTATCATCGCCGTCCAAAATCCGGTCATCTTTTAGGGTGAACGGTAAATCGAGGGCGCTGAGCAGTGGCTGCTCTTGAGGGGTGCCGATGACTAGTAGGTGATCGCCCCAATCGAGCGCATCCACGTCCTCAACCATCTGGGTGTCGAGCGGCTGGAACTTTGCCATTCGCGCGGCGGCGACCTGAAAGCGGGCAGCGGCACTTGCCCAGTCGTCGGTATAGGTTTCCGGGGCCAGGTAGGCAATCCGGTTGGGGTCGAGGCTAAGCGGGTCAATAAAGGGATAGGGAAACTGACTTAGGTCTAGGGGGACGGCCTCCGTCTTGAAGTCAAACAGCAGCTTAGAATCGGGCAGGACTTCTGTCCAAATAGCGGGGTTAGAGGGGTTGGTGCAGGTCTCAGAAGTGTGCTGTACGGCGACAAGGGACAGATTGTTGTAGTCCTGGATCAGACTGGGCGGAATGTCAAAAACAGCCTCAGCAATTTGACTCTCAGCACGGTCTAGGGGAACGCTGCCGACGCTGGTGTTGTTGATTCGTAGGGTAAGGTGGGAGCGATCGCCCAATAGCGCCGGAGAATGTTGATAGCGCACAATAGCTTTGGCCGACTGCATATCCCAGTGGCGTGGACGCGTAAAGCCCAGCTGGGTCTCTGGATATACGCCCTCCAATCGCAGCCGGTTACCGACAACGGGGCTGCGGCTAAAGTCCAACACATATTGATAGATCTCATCGGCAGCAGATGAAGATTCTGCCGATGAGGCCGGTTTCTCAGACTCACTGGGCTTTGGTGTCGATGCCGCTTGAGGAGATGGCGCAGGTTTGGCCGGTGAGGCCGAGCGGGAGGAGGACGGTGCTGAAGAGGGGCGGGAGGAGGACCTCGAAGGACGAGAGGAGGGTTGCGATGGGGGCCGGGCAGGTCGACTCGGGGCCGACGGGGAGGGTCGGGGCCGGTAGACCGGTCGCTGGCGGGGGGTATCTGGCAGCGTAAACTGCTGAATCAGATCATTCTCTTGCTGCTCTAGGGCGCTGCTTTGAGCAACGACTGGCGTTACCCACATGGCGGCAGCGATCGCGAGCAATATGGTGCTGATGACCAGAAGCGGCCAGAGGCGGCGCTTTGGTCTTGTGTGACGACGAGACATAGACACGGGGAGGGGTAAACGACGCGTGAGCGGAAATGTGGCGGCAAGCGGAAAAGCACCCTAGGCAGTTCAGGCCACCCTATGCCAGAAGGTGACAACTACGAACTCATACAGGTCAGGTCAAGGCAAAGCCGGACTTTGACGAGCGGCCTCCAGCTGCCAATCCAAGCGTTTTAGATCGGATAAGGGATACAGTCCCAGCCCAATCAGATTTTGAGTGTAATACGCTGTATCGGAGGCCCAGATTCCACGGTTGTACGTGGGCAGCAGCGCCTGATTGAGAATTTGCTCAGCCGTCTCGGCAGCAGTCTGTGAGAAGGCCGGGTAGAGCATGCCATATTGGGCGAGTGAATCGTACTCAACCAGGGCATCGCCCTGAAGATTAATTTCCGCAGGAATGCTGCCCGTTGTCTGCCACCACTCCTGCAGGGGAGACAAATGCTGATCCAGATACGCTGTTGCCTGAGGTTCGCCTGTTAAGGCAGCATCTAGGGCAACACGCCACCAGACTCGATAAGCATCAAAGCCATATTGGCTAACCAGTCCAGACGACGAATTCACTGGGCTGTAGTCGCCAGTCGCTAGGTCTAGGGTCACCCAGTCACTGGGCAACCCTACAGTGGATATCTGAGCAGACTGGGTCAAGATGTCATAGCTGCTATCCACCAGTATTCCCCAGTCGTGATCGGGGTCAACTTGGGCAAACAGCCGAAAGGCGTAAGGCGCGAGATATGAGGGATTGAGATGCACCTGGTTCAGGTTAGGCTGAAAGGCTTCCTTCGGACCGGGTAGAAAAATGCGATCGCCCCCTGATGTCTGGCGATTTGGAATATCGATGGTAGAGAGTGCCCATAGATCTGCCAGTTTGGCTCTGGCCAGATCGAGATACTGGGGTTGATTCCACGCCCGCGCCGCTAAGATAAGCGCGACGCAGGCATCCAAGTCAGCATCGCTGGCGAAGTTTGCATCTAGGATGCCCCATTGGTCCGCTTCGTCGCGTCCCCACTGCCAGGCCCACAGCTGATGCTGTTGTCCCTCTTCGG
>JBARYO010000878.1:0-11697 GCA_049647905.1 Elainellaceae cyanobacterium
GCATTAGTGGCCTGTCAGTATACCTCCATATTTCAATACTGAATCAGAAATAGCCGGATAATCTTGAAATTGATGCCATGCCTTCTCCAATTTCTCTGCAGTCTCTATCCCACGATGCACTAAGTCCAATTCAGCTCGTCGCTACCGATGTCGATGGCACCTTGACCCAAGGCGGAAAGATGACCGCGCAGCTTTTAGTTGACTTGGTACGGCTCCGGGAGGCCAGAATTGACGTCATTTTGGCGACGGGTCGATCGGCAGGCTGGGTCAGCGCCATCGCCCATTATTTCCCTGTCGCTGGGGCAATTGCGGAAAATGGCGGGATATTCTGCTTATCTGAGGAGGGTCTGCCTGCCGGAGGCCACCGAGCCTTTGACAGTGATTTAGAAGATACGCTAGCCGATCACCGCCAGGCACTGGGAGAGATATTTGCCGGCCTCAAGGCGACTGTCCCACGCCTACAAGAGTCGGCAGACAATGCGTTTCGGCTGACAGACTGGACGTTTGACGTGGCAGATTTGACGGAGAGCGAGCTAACCTTACTGGGCGATCGCTGTCGAGCCCAGGGCTGGGGCTTCACCTACAGTACGGTGCAATGCCATATTTCCAAACTCAATCAAACCAAGGCAACAGCGATCGCCCAGGTGCTGCAACAGCGGTATCCTCACCTGTCACGGCAGTCTGTCTTGACTATCGGAGATAGCCCCAATGATGAGAGTTTGTTCAACGCCGAGGTCTTTCCCTGTTCTGTCGGAGTAGCCAACATTCGTCGCTACTTACCCCGCTTAGCCCATCGACCCCGCTACATTACCGCCACAGAAGCATGTGACGGTTTTCATGAGGTGGTCAACCGTCTATTGGCAGTTTGCATCTAGTTTAGATACAGTCTGAGTGATGCAGTACTGCCAGGGGCGTAAAAATTGATATGTCAAGCGAGCCCTCTTTCATTCATCTGAGCTGGGAAGATCCGGCAATGGGATCTCGCAGTGCCACATTGCAGGCTCCCATTGCCATCGGGCGAGACCTAGAACAGATGCCAAACCAGGTCAGTGGTCAAGCGCTGTCCCACCTGAAGCTGGATCATAAGCAAGTCTCCCGCTATCATGCCTTAATCACTGTCACGAATCGGCGACTCTACGTGATTGACAAAAGCGCGAACGGCACCTTTCTCAACGGTCGGTCGGTATCCCGTGAGGGCCAGCCCTTCACCACAAAGGATACTCTGAGGGTTGGGCCATTCAAAATTACAGCGTCTCTTCTACGAGATGGAGCCACTAATGCCACCGAGCTGAATCCAGACCGCAGCCAATATACGTCAGGTGGCGCTAGCACCGGCCCAAATGCCGTCATCATCGGACTGGTCGGGGCCGCGATCTTACTGATTATGGGGTTGGGCACTTGGGCGATCGCTAGCGGATTTTTAGAACAGGCGAGGCCCGATCCTGACAAAAATGCCTCATCAACAGACATTAGGCAAGTTGAGATTGAAACCACGTCGGCACTATAGACCTAGAGGCCAAGCAAGACGGCGGCTACACCTTTGGGCTGTTGGTGTAGCTGTGCTGATTGTGCTGGCAATTCCGGCTTGGTCCCAGACTAGCCTTGCTCGGGCCAGTTTGGCTCAGGCCAGCCTTGCCCAGGTTAGTATCACCCCTACCGACGATCCCGCTATCGATACAGCGCAACCCCTTACGGCAAAAACCGCACCTATCATCGTCGATGGACGGATATTGTTTGAAATCAAAGGGGTGGGAGAGTTGACAGCGCAGGACCGAGCCCGCCAAGTCAATCAGGCGCTAGCCCAGCAGGTGCGGCATTCTGAGGATGTCACAATTGAGGTAGTACGGGACGATACGTTGATCTATCTGCGCAGCAAGGGCAGCGGCGACAGTTTAGTGACCGTGACCCAGTCCGACGTGACCCCTCTCGGACGGCAGCCCATCAGTCAGGGCCGGGAATGGGCTAGGACGCTGCAGCAGTCTCTTCAACAGGCGCAGCGAGAACGGGCACCAAGCTATCTACGCCAAGCCATAACCTACAGCCTGACGCTTGTTGGGGGGGCGATCGCCCTGCAGCTGGGGCTGCAGGTGCTGGGCCGTGTTGTGAACCGTCGTCTAACCCGATGGTTTGAGTACAGCGGGCAGCGCTTTATTGACTGGGAAAAACCGGCCACCCTCTTCTGGCGGCTGGGGTTAATCGGCATTACCGTTGGCCTTTGGTTGACGGTAGCGTTTTATGTCACCGATGTCTTTCCCCTCCTGCGCGGCTGGCGCTATGCCATCGGTAATGTTCTCGACGCCAAGATCATCAATCTGGGCAGTGGCACCTATTCTGCCATTGAGCTGCTGCTGCTGCTAGGGCTCATTGTCGGGGTATGGTTTGCCTCCAACGTCGTGACCCAGCTGTTTCGATTTCATGTGCTCAACCGCGCCCGGATTGAAAAGCGGGTACAGGACATTCTGAGCGTTCTAATCCACTATGCCCTGATCTTTTTAGGCGTGGTAGTGCTGCTCCAGATTTGGGGCATCGATCTCAGCTCCATCGCGATTTTAGCCAGTGTCTTGGGTGTGGGTATTGGTTTTGGGGTCCAAAATATTACCAACAACTTCATCAGCGGCTTCATTATTATGCTAGAGTCGCCGATTCAAAGTGGCGACTTTATCAATGTGGGAGATTTAGTGGGCACCGTGGAAAAAATAGGGGCTCGCAGCACAGAGATCCGCACCCTGGACCAAGTGACAATTATCATCCCCAACTCCCGATTTTTGGAAAGTGAAGTGATCAACTGGAGCCACGGCAACCCCGTATCGCGTCTGCATGTGCCGGTGAGCGTAGCCTATGGCTCAGATATTGATCACGTAAAGACGGCGCTACTAGAGGCCATCAGGCGGCACCCAGAAGTGCTGCTGCGACCAGCACCAGAGGTGTGGTTTCAGGGATTTGGGGACAGCGCCCTCGATTTTGAGATCATGGTATGGACCGGAGAGCCGCGTAAGCAGTTTCGAGTTAAAAGTGACTTGAACTATGAAATTGAGGCCAGTCTCCGGCGCTACGGCATTGAAATTCCGTTCCCTCAGCGCGACCTACACCTGCGATCGCCCCAGCTCGACGAGCTAATCGTGATGCTAAAGCGGGGTCTTGAAAGTCAACCTGATTCCACCCTAGATGCTACGGAAGATTAAGCATGCTGAACGTCCTAAAAAATGAGCAAGACGGAGAAAAAAGCCAAATTCTGGGAGGACGCTACCAGATTCTGCGCCAGCTGGCTGCGGGCGGATTTGGCCAAACATTTCTCGCCCAGGATCGCCATTTGCCCGGCCATCCCGTTTGCGTCATCAAGCAGCTCAAACCCCGATTTAGTGATGCCAGCAGCCTGAAGACAGCCCGGCGGCTTTTTGATACAGAAGCAGAAGTGCTCTACGAGCTTGGGTCCCATCCACAGATTCCACGCTTGATGGCCCACTTCGAGGAGAACAAAGAGTTTTACCTTGCCCAGGAGTATGTCGACGGCGAGCCGTTAGATACGGTATTGATTGATGGCAGACCTTGGCCCGTAGAGCGGGGCGTGGCGCTGCTGCAGGATCTACTGCAGGTGCTAGCGTTTGTCCATGACAAAAACGTCATCCACCGGGATATCAAGCCGTCTAACCTGCTTTGTCGTCGGGACGACGGGCACATCGTCCTGATTGATTTTGGGGCGGTAAAACAGGTCAATACCCAGTTTATTGAATCCTCAGGGGGGCCTACAAACCTGACGGTTTCCATTGGTACTCAGGGATACATGCCCAGCGAGCAGACCAGCGGTCAGCCCCGGTTTAGTAGTGATGTTTACGCGGTGGGTATGGTCGTCATTCAGGCTCTAACAGGAGTCAAGCCACAGCATCTGGCTGAAGACCCCAAAACAGGAGAAGTCGCTTGGCGGGAGGCCAACCCCTCAGCCACCGCTGTCATCGACCCCGCCCTAGCTAAGATTTTAGATCGGATGGTCTACTACGATTTCCGCAGCCGCTACCCAACGGCGCTGGCGGCGCTGACAGCCCTGAGAGACCTGCCGACGGAACTTCTAGAGGCTTTACCGGACCAATGGTACAGCCCTCGCGAACGGGTAGAAGCCGACAGCCCCGCCCCCAAAAGCCCGCCGCAGCGCCAGTCGCCTGCACCATTGGGTAGCGGTCAGCCTACTGAGGTGGTCATTGGTCGTCCGACTTCAGGTCTATCAGGCACCGTTGCCGATTCGCTACAGGCAACCGAAGACGATAGGACCGCTGTTCCAGTTACGCCATTGCGCGTATTGTCCTCCCTCTTCACGGCGCAACGCCGCTGGCTTTTGGCTTTGCTGGCTGGTGCTGGAGGTCTAGTGCTGTTGTGGAGTTTGCGGCCAGCAGACCAAACGGCGACCTCAACGGACCCAGGCCAGACCGTGACAGAGGTGACAGCATCGGAAAATTCGAGCGGGAGTTCAGATGAGAATTTGGGCGCTGAAGATCAGGCCCCAGCGGATGAGCCTCCGCCTCCCAATCAAGCGGCAAATGTACTCCTCCAGGATGCTGATGCGCTGCGACAGCAAGAAGACTATGGTCAGGCGATCGCCGTCTATGACCAGGTCATCGCCGCTGATTCAGGTTCGGCAGCGGCGTATTGGGGCAAATGCTATAGCCTAAATCGTTCCCAGCAGCCCGACGCGGCGATCGCCGCCTGTGACCAGGCATTGGCCTTAGACCCCAACAACCCCGACGCACTCTCCAGTAAAGGCTATGCTCTACAGCTGCAGGATCGCCCCGAGGCGGCCCTCGCGCTGTTTAATCAGGCCCTTGCCCAGTCTCCCAGCAACGCGGATATCCTCACCAACAAGGGGACAGCCTTACTGTCGCTGCAGCAGTCTCAAGCCGCTTTAGAGGCATTCGACCAAGCGATCGCGGCTCAGCCGGACCATCCAGAAGCCTGGAACAACCGAGGAGCAGCCCTTTGGGACTTGCAGCGCTTCGAAGAGGCGGTTAATTCGGTTGAAGAGGCGATCGCGTTAAGGCCCGATTACGATGACGCTAAAGCGCTGCGGAAGGAAATGCGCAAGCGACTGAAGAAATAATAATATTAAAACCGGCGACCGAACTCAATCACGATGCGGCTTTCGTCAGAGAAGTTGGTGGAGCCGCGCAGCTGCAGATCGTCGTTGATGGTGTAGCGCAGCCCAAATTGGGTGGGCTCGCGTACGGTGAGCAGCTGTAGGGCCGAAATCGATAGGTTGTCCGTTAGGTCAACGCCAAATTCAGCGGCAAGGCCCAACGTCGGATCGATGTCGTCGGACCCCCGCTCTTCTCGCTCATCCTCTGTTATGACAGCAGGGAAAAGGCGCAAATTCGTAATGCCCAAAGTATTGCTAATCAACGTCTGAATGCTGGTGAAGAGGGCTGATCCCGCCAGGGCGAGGGCGGCATCACTGCTCGCTCCCGTTCCGCCGATGCCGCCCAGCAGGGCGAGAATTTCAGCATCACTGCGGCTAGGGCTGCTGCTTAGCTCAATACTGTTGAAGAGCTGGCTAGCTGGCCCCTGGACAGCGGCTTGGATCTGGACGGTCTGCAGCGCACCGAGGCGCTGACCGGGCAGCTCCGCTACTTCGGAGACCGCGAACGGGGCTCTAGGTCGAGGGATTTGACGGGTTTGCTCGAACACGGAAGTTTCTAGGCGCACATCTAAAACAGGGTCAGTGCTGCCCAAAAAGCGGGCAATATTGTCGTACCGGCGATCGAGGTTGAACTGAGAGGTCAGCAAATTGACTTGACCACTGCGCAGGCGAATGGTGCCAACGGGGCGCAGGCTTTGAATCTCGGCGAGGGGACCACTGACTTCCACATCTCCCCGCGCCACGAAGTTGAGCAGCGGTGCGCGGGTAATCAAGAGGCGATCGCTGAGAACCACCCGTAATTCATCCAGTTCTGGCGGTTGAAAGATGGCGTTGGTCTGGGTCTCTGATGGTGGCGCGGCACCAGGGGGGCTGGCCTCTGGCAGCGATATGCGTCCATCGGACAGAAATATCTCGCCCCGCAGTCTGGGGGCGAGGGCCGTTCCGGTGACCTGGATGCGTCCGTCAGCATTGCCGTTATAGAGCCCCTTGAGGTTAATGGCCAAGTCAGTCAAATCTACTTTGAGGGGAGCCATGCCGGTATCGTCATCAGAGACGTCTGGTGTGGCCAGGGGAATGGTGCCCTGAGCCCGCACTTGTCCATTACTAAACCGCCCCTCCAGGTTGTCTATTTGAATGCGATCGCTAATGAACTGAATTTCACCGGTGACTTCCGTCAATTCCCCTGGGAGCACCTGCGCTGAAAAGACAGCATCATCAAAGGTGGCTACCCCACGGGCCAAGGGCTGAATTTTCAGCCCTGATGGCGTTTGATCCAGGGTGCCGCCAATATTTAGGCTGGCGCTCCCCTCTCCCCCCTCCCAACGCACCTGGTTGTTGATGACATTGAGCAGCGCTAGACCGTCGTTTTCTAGCTCAACCTTGAGGCTGAGACGGTTGTCAGCCGGTTCCACGGTGGCTTGGGGGAGACGATAGGGAATGCTGCCCACAACCCGGAGCGGATTGGCCTCATTGAGGCGCATCTGACCGATGAGGTTGAGGCGGGCGTCGCTGTAGCTGAAGCGAGCTGTGGCTGCTTCGACCGCGGTGTTGTTCAGGGCGGCGTTGGCCAAATTGATTTCACCCCTCGCTTGCGGGTTCGTGATGCTTCCCGAGACGGTGGCTGTCGCGTTGAGATCGCCGTCAATGTCGAGGGGTAGGTTGAAGAAGGATTCTAGAAACTCAGAGGGCACATTCTCAGCTCGCAGCTGACCCAAGGCGTCATCGGTATCCCCGAGGGTGCCTGCAAAGTTGAGCTGGGTTTTCCCTGATGCAAACCGCAGCGGCAGCAGCGTCAAGGTTCCCTCACTGAGGCTGCCCTTGACAATCAGCTGGTTTGGATCGCCGTAGGAGCCCCAACGCCAGTCCTCTCCCGCCAAATCGAACTCTGCCGTCAGCTGGCGATTTTCAAAAGCGACGTCAATAGTGCCAGAGAAATCGCCGTCTAGCTGCGCTAGTGGGGGGATTCGGGCGGCATCAGCATCGTCCGTCGTCTGCTGCTGTCTCGCCCGAATTTCGGCGTAGCGCTGTAGCCGTTGCATGAGGGAAAGATCAGCCGCGCCAATGGTGCGAGGAGGGATGTCACTGAGCGCTCCAAACTGCCGTGGTGACAGACCCTGCGCTAAATCCTTCAGGTCAAAAATCTGTAAGGCCAACAGCAAATCCTGAACGTATCCCTGCTCTGCAACAATGGTGCCCTGGGCCATCAGCTCTGGTTCAACAGCCAGGTTGCCGCTGATGCTGTAGCGGCCCTGTCCCAGCTGAAGTGATCCGTCTTTTAGCCGGATGACGCCATCGGCAATCTGGACCTGCCCTCGGACCTGTTCCCCTGCGATGTAGCCCAGTCGAGGCGCATCAACGACGATATCACCTATGGCTTTGACCTGCCGCAGGGCGGTGCGCCAGTTGGGTGAGGGTGACAGTTGGAGCGATCGCCAGTCGGCAGTCAAATCGCCGCTGAAGTTCCCCCCAAGCGCACCCAGTCTCCCGACAGGCTTGAGGTTTAGCGCTGCCAACGGGAAATTGCGGACCGCCGTCGTGAGGCGATCGCCATCTCGGCTGCCCTCCACTTGGGTTTCACCCTGCTGAACCCGGAAGGCCAGGGGCTGCCGTTGGGCATCCAAGGTTGCAGCGATAGTACTGCGGGTCCCGCTAAGCGTAATTTGGCTGCCGCTGGGCGATACATTGACGGGCCCTGCAAGGGTGCCAAAGTCGATGTCGTTGATAACGAGGTCGACAACCTGGCTCTGACCATCAATGCTCAATGCGTCTAGCGTCCCCGCCACTCGACCATCGAAGCTAGCAATACCTTGGAGCTGTAGCACCTTTGAAAACGGCGCAACGCGAGCCAAATCGTAATTGTCGTAGGCGACATCTAAGTCGAACCCCTGCAGAGTGGGACGCCAGCCCTCAAAAGGAAGATCCAGCTGTCCAGCAACCCGCAAGTCAGGGGCGATCGCCTCCTGAATAGTCAGCTGCTGCCCCGACCAGCTGAACTGAGTGCGCAGCGGCTGTTCGAGAAGAGGCGCATTGGATAATCGCAGTAGCCCCTCAGCGGTGATATCGCTCGGAGCCCGAGACTGGAAGGTTCCCGCGATGGTGACCTCTCCATTGAGAATGCTGTCAAATGGTTCACTGGCCCGCCCCGGAGCCCCTGTGGCAATTCCCATGGGGCTTTGGCTGAGCTGCCCTAGTCTCTCCAAGGTTCCCGCCGGCAGGGGCAGCTGTGCTAAGGCAAGGCGCTCTCCCTGCACCGTAGCCCGCCACTGTTGCTGCTGCAGGTCAATGTCCCCGTCGACCGTAGCCTCACCCGTGCCGATTTCCACCCTTGTGTCGCGGACAAAGAGCTGAGACCCCTGCCACGTCAAGGTGCCTTGGGCTGGAAATTGTCCGCTGGCTTGCCATGAGGCACGACCTGTGAGCTGATTGAGCGCTCCGCTGATTTGAATGTTAGCGTCAATCAGATCTAGGTCTAGCGCAGACGGTGCCTCCGGCCAGTAGGGCTGGAGGAGCGCATTTCCGGGTAGGTCGTTCGCCTGCAGCGCTAAATCTAGAATGGGCTGTTGCTGCAGCTGGAGGCGACCGTTGCCAAACAGTGCTCCGCCAGCGGATGGAAAGACTTCAACCGCACTGAGGGTAAACGTCTGCGCCGCACCTGTGGCGGTCAGCGGGACATCGGTAGACCAACGAGCCCGCGCCGTACCCAAATTAAGGCGGTCAACAAGCAGGTCATCAGCCTGGACCGTCCCTGACAACAGGGGTGCAGCAATGTCGCCCGTAATTTGCACCACCATGTCGAGTTGACCATCGACAGGAACCGGCGAATCAACATCTGCCACTGACAGCAGCTGAGGTAGGGCGATCCCTGCGGCCTCAGCCGTGAGGTTGTACCCGTTACGGAGGTGAACAGTGCCCGCCAGCGTTAGGGGTAAGTCATCCACTCGCGCCGATGCTGCTTCGACGCTGATGCGCTGTTCCTCGAATCGAAGGCGTGCCTGTCCTGCTGTAACCGGCTCGGTGAGAGGCGCATAATCAAACCCAACGTTGTCCAAGCGGGCGGTGCCATTTAGGGCAATGGGTTCTTCCGCCGGATTTTCACGCAGTCGAATTTGGAGGTTGCTGTTGAGGCGACCGGAGGCAAGGTCAATCGGGAGGTCTGTTGGCAAGAGGGAGCGCAATAGGGCAAGGTCTAGATTTTCCGTCTGCAGCACGACGTTTGCTCGCCGATCGCGGGTTAGATCCGCTTCCCCGTCAACAGTGATGGTGCCTTGGGACCGGTCTTTAACCATGGCGGCGGCAGGCTCCCCTGAAGCGGGGTTACCCACAATTTCGAACTCAAGCTTCTTATCCGCCAATCGGCCCCAACCGCTGGCATCCAGCACAATCCAGGCCCCATCTGGCTGGGGGGTGAGGGTGCCACTGTCCAAACGGCTGGCAACCCTGGCCTGCTGCCGCTCAAGGGCATCGGGAGAGCCGGGATTGGGAATGAGAACGACACGACCAGATTCAACCCGAATTGTCTCTAGCGTCAGCTCAATCCAGCCCGGAGCTTGGGAAATGATCTCAGTGGTAATCCAGCCCTCAGATGTTTGATCGATTACAGCCTGGGGTTCAATGAGGGTAACGGTGAAATGGAGCGATCGCCAGAGCAGCGCCTCTAGCGGGTTGAAGTTGACCCGTACCGCTCTAGCGTCAACCTGATCGAAGTCCGTCGCGGTTGCAGGGATTTGGGTTGGGCCAAAGCGAATGCTAATGGGGGACACGCGCTGCACCTCACCCAGCACCAAAGGTCGACCAATGACGGTGGTGATGGAGCGCTCAATCCGAGGAACCAGGCGGGTATTCACCCAACGCTGCACCCCCCAAACGCCAACGGCCCCCACCATGGTGGTGACAGCGATCGCCGCACTCCCACGAACAAGCCACTGCTGCCGTGTCGTCGATTCGCGATGGTGGTTCGTCTTAGGACTGGGAGGTACCATGCTGCCACGAGCTCAGGCGCAAGGGGATAGACAGAAATAATCTTGTCCGTTTTATCCTAGACGATGAGTTGCCAGCTCGGGTTGCTGCCATAGACGCATCTTGCACTGGGACTAGCCCCGACGGAGGCGATCGCTAATCTGGCGAATAGTGCGGCTTAGATCCGGGCTCTTCTCTAGCTTTTTTGCAATCTTGTCGCAGCTGTACATCACTGTGGTGTGGTCTTTGCCGCCAAACACCTCGCCAATTTTGGGCAGGCTGAGGTCAGTGCGCTTCCGCATCAAATACATGCCAATCTGCCGTGCGGTACTGATTTCACGGCGGCGGGAGTTGCTTTTGATATCTTCAACCGATACGTCAAGAGCTTCGGCAACACACATTAAAATCGCGTCTGGGGTCACTTCGATCTGTTCGGCAGGCGGATCAATCACCGCCGCAATATTTTCTACCGTCATCGGCAACCCAGAAATCGAGATGTAGGCGACAGCGCGAATCAGCGCCCCTTCCAATTCTCGAATGTTCGAGGTGTACCTGCTCGCAATATATTCAATCACCTCCCTCGGCAGCCGCATGTTGTCGTATTCTGCCTTTTTTTGCAGAATCGCCATCCGAGTCTCTAAATCGGGAGCCTGGATATCGGCAATCAGCCCCATGGAAAAGCGAGAGCAGAGCCGCTCCTGCAGGCGGGGAATTTGATTGGGTGGGCGATCGGAAGCTAACACCACCTGTTTACCGGCCTCATGCAGCGCATTAAAGGTATGGAAAAATTCCTCTTGGGTATATTCTTTGCCTTCAATGAACTGAATATCGTCCACCAGCAGCAGATCCGTTGCCCGATACTGCTCCCGAAAGTTCTGCATGCTGTCTTTGCGGATAGCCGTGATCAGGTCATTGGTAAATTTCTCAGATGAGACATAGGTGATGCGAGCATTACCTTCGATCTCGCTTCGGTAGTGCCCTACGGCCTGCATCAAGTGTGTCTTACCTAACCCAACGCCGCCGCAGAGAAACAGAGGATTGAACTCCCGCCCCGGTGATTCTGCCACCGCTAGGGCAGCGGCATGGGCCATACGGCTGTTGGCTCCGACCACGAACCGCGAGAAGATGTAGCGAGGATTGAGCGCATTAACGCAGTTGGACTGATTAGTAGATTTGGGCGGTGGCGGCGCTGTATCAGCAAGCTCAACGATCGCTCCGGACTCAGCCGGATCCGCTATCGGCGCTTCTGCAGCATCAAGACTGTCAGCATCAAGACTATCAGCATCGGGGCGGACAAAGACCTGGATCTCGACGCGTCGCCCTAGGATATCGTGAACGACATCCTCAATGGCGTTGAGATAGTATTTTTGTATCCAGCTGCGGGCGAAGGGATTCCGAGTCTGGAGTACCAGCGTATTGTCATCGAGCTGCTCTACCGTTGCCGTTTTAATCCAGGTTTCAAATGTAGGCCGGCTTAGCTGAAGCTGGAGCCGATCCAAGACTTGATTCCAAAAGTTATCTGAGACGGTTTTGACGTTTGTCATACCCAAACCCTGCTCACCGCGAGGACGTTATTGTTCAAAGACGTGGCGCTCCATAGAGCCACGCTGCTAATGCTG
>JBARYO010000879.1:0-3080 GCA_049647905.1 Elainellaceae cyanobacterium
GTATTAGACATTCCTTTTCGCCGCTAGTAGGACTTGCTCTGGTCTTTCTTTTCTCCTGTGGTGGGGAGCATCAGCAGCTGTCCTCTACTGCTGATGCTCCAGCAGATACTGCTCTACCCACAACAGATCGAAGCCCCTCGGTAGAAGCGCGTCCTGCAACCATTAATAGGCGGCTTTCCCCTGAGACCGAAGCAATAATCGCCACTGTAGATGGAGGACTATACAACCCACCCCGAGGGGATGTGCGTTTAGCGGTAATCAGCGATCTGAATGGCGCGTATGGTGCTACAGACTATGACCCAGAGGTGGATAAGGCGATCGCCCTACTGCCATTTTGGTCTCCGGATATGGTGCTGTGCAGCGGCGATATGATTGCGGGCCAGGATCCGACCCTATCGGTAGACGAGATTCGGGCCATGTGGACTGCCTTCGACGATCACGTCGCCGCCCCACTGCGCCAAGCCCAGCTGCCCTATGGGTTTACTATCGGCAACCATGATGCCTCCGGTGCCCGAGGATCTGAGGATGATTTTTTGTTTCAGCAGGAGCGAGACTTAGCGGTCGAGTATTGGAATGATCCGTCCCATGATCCCGGTATTCTGTTTAGCGATCGCCATCAGTTCCCTTTTTTCTACAGCTTCATCGTGAAGGATGTCTTTGTCTTAGCCTGGGATGGATCGTCCAGCGCGATCGCGCCTGAAAACTTAGCTTGGGTAGAGAAAACTCTCGCTAGTCCCAAGGCGCAGAATGCCAAACTTCGTATTCTACTGAGCCATTTGCCGCTATATGCGATTGCTGTTGGTCGCGATCGCCCTGGGGAAGTCATGGCGAATGCCGACGAGCTGCGAGCGATGCTAGAGAACTACGATGTGCATACTTACATCAGCGGCCATCAGCATGCCTACTATCCTGGCCACCGAGGAGATATGCAGCTACTTCATACCGGTATCATCGGCTCTGGCCCCCGCCCCCTCCTGTCCGGAGACCTGCCCCCCGGAAAAACACTGACGATTGTCGATATTATGTTTGGCTCGTCTGAGGTTACCACCTACACCACCTACGACATGGAAACCCTGGCCCCAATTGACCCAACGCGACTGCCTCGCTACCTCGTCGGCCACAATGGTATGGTGCTGCGACGTGATGTGATGTGGAACGACCTCGACCCATCCGAACAGGGACTATGTATCCAGCGCCATGGTGAAACCTGTAGCCCGTAAACCGCTATGGGTTTAGCGTAGAAACGCTTTCCGGTAGGGCCATCGCGCCTTTTGGGAAGGAAGCGATATATTTGGCGGATAATGGGTACCATGGAGTCTAATGAGGCTGCGGTTCTGCTCCATAGATGATTGCCAGTGACAGTATAATCAGCCTCGCTGTGCTTCCCAATATGCGGTAGGTACAGGTCGCCCTTATAACAAGCATACTAGTTTTGCAGATTGCCCCTGGGAGTATCCTTTTAGACTGTCCAATGCTTACAACAAAGCGCAAGCGGCCCAACCATGGCGATAGTACAGTGAATTGGTTGACGCGTATTGATGAAGCGTTTGCGTCAGACCAGTTGCGGCTATACGGTCAAGTTATCGTGCAGAGTACGGGACGCGGCAGCAATATTTCGTACCCGACAGTAGGGCTCGAAGTGCTACTGCGCTTAGTGGATACGGACGGCTCGTTCGTGAATCTATCTGAACTTCTTTCTGCGGTGGAGCAGCTTCAGCTGACTGAGCGTATTGACTATTTTGTTCTGCAGTCTGTTATATCTCGGATCAAAAAAGGTGCGCTGTTTTGTCCGACCGGTAGGCGAATCTTTATCAATCTGTCCAGTCAGTCCATGAGTAATTCGGCGTTTTTGACGGCTGCTGCGGATCTGATTTCAAGCGTGCCGGCGATCGCAGCCCAGCTCTGTATCGAAATTACCGAAACTCATGCGCTACGAAAAATTGAGGATATTCGGCAGTTTATTGAGAAACTCAAGCCATATGGTTGTCGGTTTGCCCTTGATGATTTTGGCAGCGGCTTTGCCTCATTTACGTACTTAAAAACCCTTCCCGTTGATTACGTCAAAATTGATGGCTCCTTTGTGCTTGGGGTGGCAGAAAATCCAATTGACTTTGCAATTGTACGGGCGTTCAGCGAAATTGGGCAGATGATGGGTAAAACAATCATCGCAGAATGGGTGGAAACTGACGTAATGGCTCAGCGACTGCGTATGATTGGAATTGACCGGATGCAGGGACATGCTTTTGGTCGTCCTATGCCGCTTGATGAGCTAATTTGACGGTACTGATGCCGTACTGATGCTGTGCCACTTCCTATGCCTTTCGACTACCTAGAACGCATCCTTACCGCCCGAGTTTATGACGTTGCGGAGGAAACGCCATTAGATCTTGCTCCGAACCTGTCTAGTCGCCTCAACAACCGCCTGTTGCTCAAGCGAGAAGACATGCAATCTGTTTTTTCGTTTAAGCTGCGAGGAGCCTATAACAAAATGGCGCAGCTCCCCGCCGAGCAGCTGACCCGAGGGGTCATTGCTTCCTCGGCAGGAAATCATGCCCAGGGTGTCGCCTTAGGGGCAGAGCGGCTTGGCGTGAAGGCACTGATCGTGATGCCGGTGACCACACCCCAGGTCAAGGTTGCCGCCGTAAAATCCCGGGGGGCGGAGGTGGTGTTATATGGTGAGACCTATGATGACGCTTACGCCTACGCCCGTCAGCTTGAGGCGAACAAAGGCCTAACGTTCATCCATCCATTTGATGACCCTGATGTGATTGCAGGACAGGGCACTATCGGCATGGAAATTTTGCGCCAGTATCAGCAGCCGATTCATGCCATCTTTGTTGCCATTGGGGGGGGTGGGCTGATCTAAGGCAACGCGGCCTACGTCAAACGACTGCGTCCAGACATCAAGGTGATTGGTGTCGAGCCTGTGGATGCTGACGCCATGGCGCGATCGCTGGAAGCCGGGCATCGGGTACGGCTCGATCAAGTAGGGCTATTTGCTGACGGCGTTGCGGTGCGAGAGGTGGGAGAAGAAACTTTCCGTCTGTGTCAGCAATACGTGGATGAGGTGATCCGAGTGG
>JBARYO010000880.1:0-2407 GCA_049647905.1 Elainellaceae cyanobacterium
CGGCCTTTAGGTCGCCATAGCGTCTTGAAGCGTTCTATGGAGACATTAGGCGCTGGACGGAAATCTCAATATTGGTGAACGCACTCGGAGACAAGCATCCCGACTTATAGGTGCCTTCGGTAGTGTAGACCCCATTGACTAAATCGCGAAAGACCTTGAGTTCCCGATCTTTGAGATTGACGACCCAATACTCAGAAATTCCCGCTTCCCCATAAACTGTGCGTTTTTGGGTGAGATCTTTAGCCAGGGTGGCATTAGAGAACTCGATCAGCCAAAAAACATCGCTGGGATAGGGGTGGTG
The DNA here is from genome assembly GCA_049647905.1 of Elainellaceae cyanobacterium. Taxonomy (GTDB): domain Bacteria; phylum Cyanobacteriota; class Cyanobacteriia; order CAKZMO01; family CAKZMO01; genus JBCCAG01. The sequence goes on from JBARYO010000880.1 coordinate 302, forward strand.
CTCAAGATAGGTCGTTCCCAAGGGCCGCACAATCGCCAAGTCGGGAATCGGTTCAGAGTCGTTGGGTAAGGTGATGGGATGAGCTTCGCGAATTTTGGCCCGACTGCCCAACAGCGCCCGTAGATAGTCTCCGACCTCACTATTGTAGTAGGCATGGGGTTCTCGCTCTGGCGGCATAACGATGAGATCCCCCCGCAGTAGCTCGATGGGTTGGTCGTCAAACAATCCGGCATCGACGGCCTGGTGGTAGCGGTCTACGGTCCATCGGTAGGTGGTGATAGTCATAGTGGGCCAGCTCTAAATGCAATGCGGGGGAGCATTCTTTAGCTCCCAGTATGGCAAATGTTTGAATGGGGGCAGCTGGTTCCAAAAGCCGATGGGGGGATTTGAACCCCCGACCGCTCGATTACGAATCGAGTGCTCTACCACTGAGCCACATCGGCATCGGCCCCAACAGGGCACCGGCTTCATATCATATCAAATCTCTACGTCAGTCTCTCCAAAACTTCAGCAGATCTTTTACGACAGTGTTCCCACCACCATCACCTGGACCGGGCTACCGGCACTGAGGTAGGTTTCACCCTGCGGTATCCGGGCTAGGGCATTGGTTTGGCTGAGGTTGACCAAATTACCCGAGCTATGGCTGCCTGAAGAGAGCCGGAAACAATAGCCATCCGCTGTCACCTCAAGACGTCCCCAAAGGTAAGTTTCCCGCTGCCCGCCTGCCCGTAGGTCTTGAGCTGTGACAGCAGGTAAGAACGTTGGCCCCCAGCCTTGATTACGTCCCGTCAATCTCCGCAGGGCAGGCTGGACAAAGCGCCAGAAGCTCACCAAGGACGATACCGGGTTGCCGGGGAGACCGAAATAGAGCGCCGTGCGATCGCCCTGATGGATGGTTGCCACGGTGAGGGGCTTACCCGGCTTAACGGCAACGGCCCGGATATGGATCTTAGCCCCCAGTTCCGCCAAGATCTGGTCAACGTAGTCATAGTCGCCCACCGAAACGCCGCCCGAGGAGAGCACCACATCGGCTTGAGTCAACGCATGGGCGATCGCCTGCTTGAGCTGTCCGGGGTCATCCGGCACAATGCCCAGGGGCACCGCTTCAGCATTGGACGCCGTCACCAGAGCAGCCAAGGCATACTGATTGGAGTCGACAATTTGGCCCGGCTGCAGCGGCTGCTCCGGGGAAACCAGCTCATTTCCTGTGGATAAAATGGCAACGCGGGGACGACGGTAGACCGGCACCTGGGAACATTGCGCCGTGGCCAAAATGGCAATATCTGTGGCATCTAAAAGGATTCCTGCCGCCAAAAGCGGCTCCCCAGCTCGGTAAAAATCTCCCTGATGCCGAATGAACTCTCCCTGATGTGGCGCGGCGAGAATAGAGACATGGTTGTTTTGCCGCTGCGTATTTTCCTGAATCACAATGGCGTCGGCCCCATCCGGCATCATTCCCCCGGTGAAGATGCGGGCCGCTTGTCCGCTGGCGATCGCGCGGTGAGGGCTGTAGCCCGCCGGAATTTCCTCTACGATTTCGAGCCGCTGTGGCGATGATGGGCCAGCGGCCTGCACATCGGCGTAGCGCACGGCATAGCCGTCCATGGCGGAGTTATTCCAGTGCGGAATATCCAGCTCGCCAGAAATAGTCTCGGCCAGAATCCGGCCTGCAGCATGCTTGAGGGGCACGGTTTCGACCTGGGTTGCCCCATTGAGTGGCGTAACCAATGCAGAAATAATGTGATCGGCTTCGGCAGCGGATAGCATGACAATTCTTTTTGAATGTACAGGCAGATGTGGCGGTTTGAGCGGAAAGTGTGTTGATGATAGCGCAGTGATGACGGATCTTAACCGTGATCTGGAACTTGCACCCTCCGAAGCCGTTATGCAATAATAATGAGCTGTGTCACATAAGCATTGTCGGAATTACCATGGCCAAAGGTGTTCGAATTGTCATCACGTTAGAGTGTACCGAGTGCCGCTCCAACTCTAATAAGCGATCCGCTGGGGTGTCGCGCTACACAACGACGAAAAATCGTCGCAATACAACGGGACGGATTGAGCTGAAGAAGTTCTGTACGCACTGCAATAGCCATACTGTTCACA
>JBARYO010000881.1:0-20095 GCA_049647905.1 Elainellaceae cyanobacterium
GGAAGAGTTTCAGCGCAACGAGGGCATTGATCTGCGCAAAGACAAGCAGGCGCTACAGCGCTTGACTGAAGCAGCAGAGAAGGCCAAAATCGAGCTTTCCAATGTGACCCAAACTGAGATCAACCTGCCCTTCATCACGGCAACTCAAGATGGTCCCAAGCACCTCGATATGACGCTTACCCGCGCCAAGTTCGAAGAGCTGGCCTCCGACCTGATTGATCGCTGCGGTATTCCTGTTGAAAACGCACTGCGAGATGCCAAGCTGAGCAAAACCGACATTGATGAAGTTGTCATGGTGGGTGGTTCCACCCGAATCCCAGCGGTTCAGGCTCTAGTGAAGCGGATTCTGGACAAAGACCCCAACCAGTCCGTCAACCCAGATGAGGTTGTTGCAGTTGGTGCCGCGATTCAAGCTGGTGTTCTGGCCGGTGAAGTCAAGGATATTCTCCTGCTGGACGTCACGCCCCTATCTCTCGGTGTGGAAACCCTGGGCGGCGTGATGACCAAAATCATCCCCCGCAACACCACTATCCCCACCAAGAAGTCTGAGGTGTTCTCAACTGCCGCTGACGGTCAGACCAACGTAGAGATCCACGTGCTGCAAGGCGAGCGTGAGATGTCCTCCGATAACAAGAGCTTGGGAACCTTCCGCCTAGATGGTATTCCCCCATCACCCCGTGGCGTTCCCCAAATCGAGGTCACCTTCGACATCGACGCCAACGGCATCCTCAATGTTCGAGCCTCGGACAAAGGCACGGGCAAAGAGCAATCCATCAGCATCACCGGTGCCTCAACGCTGCCGCAGGATGAGGTAGAGCGGATGGTGAAGGAAGCTGAGAGCAATGCCTCAGCCGACCAAGAGCGGCGTGAGCACATCGACCTCAAGAACCAAGCGGACTCTCTGGCCTACCAGACTGAAAAACAGCTGGGTGAGCTGGGCGATAAGGTTCCAGCAGAGGATAAAACCAAGCTAGAGGGCCTAATCAAGGATCTGCGCGAGGCTGTCACTAACGAGAACTACGACCAGATCAAGACGCTGACCACTGAACTGCAGCAGGCGTTTTACAGCGTGAGCAGCAGCCTATATCAGCAGAATGATGCTGGCACGTCAGGCGCTCCTGGTGGTCCTGACGCTGAGGCCGGTGCAGCAGATTCTGATGCCGCAGACGGTGGCGAGGATGTCATTGACGCTGAATTCTCAGAGACTGAGAAGTAAGCTTGGACAGCTTCGGCAATGATTGGGGGATGCCCTGATCTTGCCAGGCAGCCTCTACAGTTTGAAAAACGCGAGGAGCATAGCGCTCCTCGCGTTTTCTTTGTTTTTCGCTGATCCTCACGGCGGTAACTATCCCAATCTTTATGTCACCGCTAATAGCCTTATTAAGGATTGGCCATTAGCGGCAGTACGCCGATTCTTTCAGTGAGATACTAGAATCAAGTATGAAATCCAGCGTTGGACTTCTACATCAGCCTGGCATTTGAGGAGAGAGATAGGGGTTTTATGACGTTACCTGACCATAGCGGCAAGCAACAATCAGAGAGCCCAATCTCAGACGAGATGTCGGATGACTTGACTCAGGTTCGTGAGAACCTGCAGACGTTTCAGCAGGATCTCGTGGCCCAGCTGACCAGCGATATCAATCGTCTGCAGGCGGAGAAAGCAGATCTCCTTCAGGCCAATCACCACCTTCGTGGTGAGCAGCAAGAGCTTCAAAAGCAGCAGTATGCTGTCTCTCAACAACAGCAGCAGCAGTGGGCGAAACAGCTGGCCCAAGCGCTGGCAAATCGGCTATACGTGCTTTTAGTCCAAAAGCTAGAGGCCAACCGGATCAATTCTTCTATTCCATCATCAGGACAAGGCAGCCCCGCAAGGGATGCTGCTGAGGCCATCAGCACTGTAGATCTACCGCAGCAGGTGCGTCAGCAGCTTGTTCAGGATCTCAGCCACTATGAAGGCTCGATGGTAGAGCGGCTGAACCGCATGCAGCAATTGGAACAGCAAGGGGAAGCGCTGCTAGAAACTCTTGTGGGGCGCATCGAAGCTCAGGGGCGACAAGCTACAGGAGCAGCGCTCAACCTGGACGATGCCGCGTCCCAGGACGGTAGATCTGTAGATCTGCCCCAGCCAGCCGATAGCCAGAGCCGCGATCTCTCTTCCTCTCCATCGCCATCAACCCAGCTGGTGCAGCGAATGGCTGCGCAGGGATTGACGGCACCAGCACCAGCGGTCCAGCCGAAGGCGACACCAGCCTCGCCCCTGCACCGCCTCAAAATTCCTGGCCAATCCCTGCCACAAACCGGACTTATATTCATTCTGCTGTCGACCCTAGCCCTCTCCCTTCACAACGTGGTGGTCGGGATTATCGGTGTACCCAGCAGCATTTTCGATGTTTGGGAACTGGGTGGGTTTATCGAACTCAAAAGCTTGGATAGCTCACTGCTAATTTTGTGGCTACGTATGATATTTGTCATGCCCTTGATGGCGGCGATCGCGGGGGTAATTTACCCCGCGACCTGGCGCGAGATCCGGGCGTTCGCCTCGTCACGCGATCGCACTCTGCTGCGGAACGTCTGCGGCAGCGGCGGATTTCTATTCGTTTCCCAGGTGCTGATCTACATCGCCATCGGTCAAATCGGGCCGGGCATCGCCGTCACAATTTTGTTTATGTACCCCATCATTACGGTACCACTGGCCTGGTTGCTGTTCGGCGATCGCCCAACCCCGCTGCGCATTGGCGTTATGCTGGCGATTTCACTGGGAATTGTTCTTGCCGCCTTACCTAATCTCACCGCAGCCGAAAGCATATCGATCTTGGGAGTTGGTACTGCCGTTCTGGCGGGCATCGCCTTCGCTTTCTACTTAATCTCAATGCAGCTGAGCTTCCGCCGCTTACACCCTGTACCCGTCAGCGTGATCCAGTTTTTCACCATATTCCTGCTGACTAGTTTCATTCTGCTGTTTCACCCAGTAGAGATTGTGCCCTTCAGTCCGCTGGGCATGATTGTCGGGGGATTTGTCCTGGGGACGCTGACGCTGATAGGCTATCTATTCAACAACTTTGGCGTTCGTCTCATGGGGGCGGCGCGGGCATCAATCATTGCCTCTAGTGGCCCTGTTCTCACCGCTCTGCTGGCGTTCATTATTACACCCGGCCCTAATACCGTTCTCAATGGCGTTCAGATTTTAGGCATTCTAATTGTCACTTTTGGCATTACGGCACTGGCGCTCGAGCGCCTGTTATCTCAGCAGGCTAAGCGCAAGTCCAGTCCACCGTCTGAGACGACGTGAGCACAATCACATGGCCGGGCTTAACGCTGCAGCTCTGGCGACTTAAACAGCTCCAATAGCCCAACCGTACCGACGAAAAAAGTATAAACGCCGTACTTGATGGGAGATTGGTGTCTTGATGACGCAAAACTAGCGGCGATCGCCCCCTCAACACCATGACAGATGAGTACGAACCGTTCAAAAGCAAATAGGGTATTGAAACCCGGCAGTGGTGAGCCGTGGCTGAACCAGACATAGAGGTTGCACAACTCTAAGGCTAAGGCGCCCGCAGTTACACCAATCGCGAGCACTTTGACTGGGCGGATAAGACGTCTGTCGAGACTGAGTTTATCGAAGCTAGGCAATGTAGGCATTGGAGCAAAATGGTTTAGACGGTAGGCCGCAAGCCTGAGCCAGGCCGATAGGATGTAGCCCTATTGGGTACGCCTCAGCTGACGAATTTGAGCCGGATTTGGATCTGGCGCTTCGCGATCGCATTTGAACGGAGAGAGAGGGATTCGAACCCTCGTTACCCGTGAGGGTAAACAGCATTTCCAGTGCTGCGCCTTCAACCACTCGGCCATCTCTCCAGGCGGGCTTTACCTAACAAGCCATAGGGCAACTATCATAACAGAATAATTACACGTTTGGAACGCCCATGCGAACTCATCAGGTAACCGTTCATCACCGACAAACCGGGCAGACCTATCGAATTGCCGTTCCCGAAGATCGGTATATTCTGCATACCTTCGAGGCCAACGGCTACAGCCTCCCTTTTCTATGCCGCAACGGGGCCTGTACCACCTGCGCCGCGCGAGTGCTGTCCGGAGATCTCTATCAACCTGAAGCCATGGGCCTGTCTCCCGAACTACAGCGACAGGGATACGCCCTGCTGTGCGTCAGCTATCCACACTCTGATCTCGTGGTAGAAACTCAGGACGAAGATGAAGTGTACGAGCTGCAGTTTGGGCAATATTTTGGCAAGGGCCGTGTTCGAGCGGGATTGCCGCTCGAGGAGGATTAGCGCCTTAGGTCCATAGCCGTGCTGGAGAGATCGATGGGAGCTAGATTGAGACCAACGCCGATACCGATAGCGATCGCATTCTGCCTCGCTGGCCTATTGCTCTGGGCAGGATGTAGCGCCCCAGTATCCAGGGGTGAGAATGCGATCGTGGCGCGCGTCGTCAGCGGACAGACCGTTGAAGTCCTATCTGGCAAGCGATCGCAGATGGCCCAGGTTAGGTTAGCGGGCCTTACCGCACCAGACCTCAAGCAGTCCCCTTGGGGGCTTCAAGCCAAGCAAGTTCTTGAAGACTGGCTGCTTCAGCAGCCGGTGACCCTAGAGATTAGCCACACCGACACCTACGGTCGCCAGCTCGCTTACGTCTGGCTCGACGACCGTATGATCAACGAAGCGCTCTTGGTCGAGGGATACGCCATGGCGTATCCTGATCTTGGCTCCAAACATACTCAAGTACTTACCCATGCCCAGCACCAAGCGCGGCTACTCGGGCGCGGCATTTGGAATCCGGAGGCCCCCATGCGCCAAACTCCGGTAGAATTTCGTCAGCAGTCACCGGCATTACCATGAGTATTTCGTCCGAGCATCCGCTAGAGCTGTTTTTAGAGGTGGCCACAGAAGCGGCCCGTGCTGGTGGAGACGTCCTGACAACGTTCGCAGGTTCTCTATCAAACATTCAAGAGAAGGGACGACCCGGCGACCTCGTGACCGAGGCCGACCGAGCGTCGGAAGCCGTTGTGCTTGACGTCTTGCGCCGTCGCCTTCCCGAACACGCCATCCTGGCAGAGGAATCTGGAGATTCGGGTGACCCTGAGCAGACCCCCTATCTATGGGCCATCGATCCGTTGGATGGCACCACGAATTACACCCACAACTACCCCTTCTACGCCGTTTCCATTGGACTGCTGATCCATGGCGTTCCTAGCGTCGGGGTCGTGTTTAATCCAAGACTCAATGAACTGTTCCAAGCGGCAGCAGGGCTGGGGGCGACCTGTAATCAACAGCCGATCTCGGTGTCAAAAACGGCTCAGCTGAAAGATAGTTTGCTGGTCACTGGCTTTGCTTACGACCGGCGTGAAACCATCGACAACAACTACGCTGAATTCTGCCACTTGACCCACAAAACACAGGGCGTTCGTCGGGGTGGGTCAGCGTCTGTTGACCTGGCCTATGTAGCCTGTGGCCGACTTGATGGCTATTGGGAACGGGGCTTGTCGCCATGGGATCTCGCCGCAGGTGTGGTGTTAGTCCAGGAAGCTGGAGGACATGTCACGGCGTATGACCAAGGTCCGTTTGATCTGAAGACAGGAAGAATTCTAGCCACAAATGGCGCGCTTCATGATTCCCTTAGTAATGCCCTCATTTCAGTGAAGCCTCTACAAGAATTTGCTCCAGCATAGCGCCAGGATTTGAATTTCTGCTTAAGACCTGAGTACACTGGAAATAGACGACGCCACTGTAATGGAATTTAGCGCGCATGGCTCTGAAGATTGATCGTGGGCTATTCAATGGGGAGTTTGTAGATCACCATGCCGTTCTAGGAATCCCCATCAATGCGGATCCAAAAGGTATCCGCAAACGATATCTACGTATTGTCCGCCGTCTACATCCCGACAGTGGCACGATCAACACAACGGCTGAGCGGCAGCTGGCCAATGAACTTCTGTCTAAGCTCGTGAACCCAGCGTACGAAAAGCTTTCCCAGGAAAGCGAGTATAACGAGTATTGTCTTCTGCTGGAGCTTAAAGGGAAAGAAGCCAGACAGCGCGAAGAGACCATCATCCTCAGTGGTGACAATGCACGGCAGCTGGCATCATCTCCCGATTTGGAGGGCACCTACGTCAGCATTTTGGATAGCCTTGGCAATAGGCAGTACGAATCCATCAACGACAGCCTAGGGCTCATCGGTGAGATCAGCGAGCTAAACATGGTGTACCTGATGCGCCAGCAGAATGGTGGTTTACGCCGGGAGGGGTCTAAAGCAACGGCAGCCACTTCGGCACCCTCTGCAGCATCTCCAGCATCGTCTCGGAGCACATCAGGTGGCTCGAGCCGACCGGCCTCCATGTCAGACTTAGTGAACGCCTATATGAGGCGGGCAGAAGACTATGCCACTAAGGGAAATTACAATCAAGCTGTGCTTGAAATGCGGGAGGCTCTAAAGCTCGTGCCTCAAAATAGTCACTGCCACGCCCGCTTAGGAATGATTTACCTCGACAACAACCAGCCCACAATGGCAAAGGTTCATTTTCGCAAGTCGCTGCAGCTCAACCCCAAGGAGACGATTGCGAAAGAGGGGTTACGCCGCGTCGATCCAGCCGGCAGCAAAAGCAATACCGCCAAGGCAAATCAACCGGGTAAAGCTAGAAAGTCCGACAAGGGCAGCAATGGCTTTCTTGGGCTTTTTGGCCGCAACTAAAATCGCTCTTCACCGCTGTTGTCCTTTGTGGTCCATCTGTCAGGCATAATTGAACTGACCGCTTATCGCTTGAAGCGCAAGTTTAATCTGACCTCATGGTTCATCAACTTCCCATGGGAGCCCGCGATCTACTGCCATTGGACGTTGCCCAAAAGCAGTGGATAAAACGCCGTCTGCAGCAGCGGTTTGAGCGATGGGGCTACCACCGAATTATTACACCCACGTTAGAGAAATTAGAGACCCTGACAGCTGGCGGCGCGGTAAATCCATCTACTGTGATGCAGCTCCATGACGCCGACAACGAAGTTTTGGGGCTTCGCCCAGAGCTAACTGCCTCTGTCGCGCGGGCTGCTGCTGCCCGTATGGACGGCGTTAGTCTACCCCAGCGGCTCTATTACAGTGCCAATGTTTTTCGCCGTTTGGGGCATGACAGCTCCTACCATCAACATGAGTTTTATCAGGCTGGGGTTGAAATGGTGGGCAGCGGCGGGGTTGTGGCCGATGCCGAAATGCTGCTGCTCCTGACGGACTGCTTACACACCTTAGGCCTAACGGACTGGCACCTTATTGTGGGGGAAGCAGCCCTAACGCGATCGCTGCTACAGGCGTTTCCCCCATCACACCAAGACGAGATTCTTCAGGCGTTTGCTGCTGTGGATCGGGTTGCTCTAGAGACCATGCCGCTCTCACCAGATCTGCGCAGCCATGCCCTAACCCTCTTCGACCTGCGAGGACGGCAACCGGAAGATGTGATTCAGCAGCTGGGCCAGCTCGACCTCAATGGTGCTCAACGCAATTTGGTCAATCGGCTGAAGGTTTTGTTTGGCCTTTTAGGTGATGCTTGGCAGCACCAGAGGCAGGCAGAGTCCAGCCTCAGTCAGGTCTCACGGCCCCCTATTGTGCTTGATCTCAGTCTCATTCAGACCTTTGACTACTACAGTGGCATCGTGTTTGATGTCGTGTTGACTGGAGAATCTGGCCATCAGCGCTTGGGCCAGGGTGGGCGTTACGATCACCTGCTGGGGGTCTATCACCCGGAGGGCCTCTCCTACCCCGGTGTTGGCTTTGTGCTCAACGTGGACGAACTGCACCAAAGCCTATTGCGCACAGGGCAGCTCCCCATCTCAACGCCAGCCAGCAACTGGCTTGTTGTTCCCAAAACCCCAGAAGCCCATGGTGCGGCCTTTGCCTATGCCCAAACAATTCGCGAATCCGCAGCCCTGATTCGAGTCGAAGTGGACCTGAGCGATCGCGGCAGCTTAGAGAAGGCCCGCCAGTACGCCCGCGAGCGGCGAATCGAGCAGCTGGCCTGGATTGACGAGGCTGGAACACCAACGGTTGAGCGCCTGACGTAGAAGGACCATAGAACCCATAGAAGAAGGGGCGCGGCATGCCGCGCCCCTTCTATTTTTTGAACTGGGGTGCTAGGATTCGAACCTAGGAATGGCGAGACCAAAACCCGCTGCCTTACCACTTGGCGACACCCCATCGGCGTCTAAATCAGTATAGCAAGCTCGAACGGAATCGTGTCAAGAATTCTGACCAAAACTCTGAGCTGATAAAGAGAGCACAGCGAATAATCACTGCGCTCTCTGGCGATCGCATCGATACTGGCGCAAAGCCTACTGCTGAAGGACGGAGAGGTCTTGACCTTCAACCCCGAATATAGATGGGGCTCTGAAGGACGGTAGCTCAACCTGAATCGGATTGTGGGCCAGCGTAGTCTGGTACTGCGTTACCCGAGTTGCGACCTGGTCCGTCTTGACAGCATAGGTCTGGGTTGCAAGCTTGGGATAAACGCCAATACCAATGATGGGAACCAGAAGCGATGCTGCAATGAAAGCCTCACGGGGCTTGATGTCAAAGGGCATTGGTGCAACCGCGCTAGGCTGGGCCTCACTCTGACCGTAGAACACCTGACGCAGGATGGACAGCAGGTAAACCGGAGCCAAGATGACACCAACCGCTGCAAGACCCACAACGACTGTCTTGAAGGTCGCCGTGTAGGCATCGCTTGCCGTGAACCCGAGGAAGACTGTAATCTCGCCTACAAACCCGCTCATGCCAGGTAAGGCCAGAGAAGCTAGAGAACCAGCCGTGAAAAAGGCGAACGTCTTCGGCATCGCTGTGCCCATGCCGCCCATGGCATCCATATCCAAGGTATGAGTGCGTTCATAGGTTACACCGGACAGGAAGAAGAGAACGGCGGCGATCAATCCGTGGGAAATCATCTGCAGGACAGCCCCGCTCACGCCTAGGGGAGTGTATGCCGATAGGCCGATGAGAACAAACCCCATGTGGGCAATTGAGGAGTAGGCCAAGCGGCGCTTAAGATTCGTCTGGGCAAACGCGGTGAGCGAAGCGTAGACGATGCTGATTACACCTAGAACAGCCAAGACAGGAGCAAAGTAGGCATGGGCATTAGGCAACATCTCCATGTTGATACGGATGAGACCGTAACCTGCCATCTTCAGCAGAACTCCAGCAAGAATCATCGACACCGGCGCTGGTGCTTCGCTGTGAGCATCGGGGAGCCAAGTGTGGAACGGAAAGATAGGAAGCTTGACGCCAAATGCGATTAGCAGCGCAGCGTAGACAGCAAGCTCAAACGGCAGTGAGTAGTTCTTAAGGGCCAAATCAGCAAAGCTGAAGGTAATTGCGTCGCCGTAGAAGGCCATTGCGAATGCTGCCAGCAGGATGAAGATAGAGCCAGCCGCCGTGTAAAGAATGAACTTGGTCCCAGCGTAGAGGCGCTTTTGACCACCCCAGATGGAAATCAGCAGATAGACGGGGATAAGCTCTAGCTCCCACATCAGGAAGAAGAGAAGAAAGTCCTGAGCGAGAAAGACGCCGACTTGGGCGGCATACATCACAAGCAACAGCGCGAAGAAGAGGCGCGGCTTGCGTTTGATGTTCCAGGATGCCAAGATGGCCAGCGTGCTGATGAATCCCGACAGCAGCACCAGCGGCAGCGATAGGCCGTCAACAGCTAAAGACCAATTGAGACCAATCTGGGGGACCCAGCTGTAGGTCTCGACCATCTGAAAATCGGAGGTGGAAAAACTGTAGTTTTGCCAGAACACATAGACCATCAGGGAGAACTCAGCGATCGCAACGCTGAGGGCATACCAGCGGACCGTTTTGCCTTCCTTATCAGAGAGGAGTGGAATAGGAAGGGCAGCAATGAGTGGTAACAGTGTAAGAATCGTTAACCACGGAAGTTGGGTACTCATCATGAGTGTCTAACCGAGCGTTTAGTACAGCAGTATGTTGCGAATGTGCCAATACGATGACGCCATGCATCAGCGCAAGCCAGCCAATGAGAATTTATACCTACATTCCCTTGACATCATCATCATACCCTCAGTTTGTTAAGTTTGTTAACGTTTTGCGAGCTTTAATGTCTGTTTTTCAAGAAGTATTTTTTATAGGAGGGTTAGAAGACCCCTATCAGCTCACCGGTTATCCCTGGAGGAGGTGATACCGGGAAACTATTGTTGTACGCTACCGTCGGTATGGCCGTGGTGATCTCGGAAAAGCTGACGATGACTATTTCTGAACCAATTTATGCAGATAGCAGTACGGCTGACATTGACGCCTCCGAGGCTTTGGCCACATCCACAGGTCAAGACGTTGTGGTCGCTGTCATCGACACAGGGGTTGACTACAGCCATCCCGACTTGGTTAGCAACTTGTGGACAAACCTAGGCGAGATCCCCGGCAACGACCTGGACGATGACGGCAATGGTTACGTTGACGACTATTATGGCTATGACTTTGTCAACAGTGACGGCGATCCAACAGACGACAACGGCCACGGTACCCACATCGCCGGCATCATCGCCGCAGACGATGACAACGCGTTTGGCACCGTTGGCGTTGCGCCAGATGCCAAAATTATGGTGCTCAAGGTTCTCGACGAAGACTCGGAAGGCACCACCTTCAATGCGATACAGGCCGTTGAGTACGCCATTCTGATGGGTACCGACGTTATCAACGCGAGCTGGGGTGGTGGAGACTATTCTCAAGACTTAAGCGACGCGATCGCAGCAGCAGCAAATGTCGGCATACTGTTCGTTGCAGCAGCGGGCAATGCAGGCACCAACAATGACATCGAGCCGCAATATCCCGCCAGCTACGATCTCGATAACGTGATTAGCGTTGGGGCGTCTGCCGCGTCTGACCCGCTGGCTAGCTTCTCTAACTACGGCCCAACGTCCGTTGACCTGGTAGCACCGGGTGACCAAATTTACAGTACGTTACCTGACGGCAGCTACGGCACCTTGAGCGGCACATCGATGGCGGCACCCCATGTGACGGGAACGGTAGCCTTGCTGCGGGCCGCCTATCCAACGCTATCGCCCAATGCGTTGAAAGCAGCGATTTTGAAATCCACTGACCCGCTGCCGGAGCTGACCGACGTTGTTGCTTCTGGTGGGCGGCTCAACGCATCGCAGGCATTAGCGAATGGTGCTACCCAGGTCAGTGCCTTAGCCACAGACAGTCTGACCGGATCCCAATGGCTTGGCGTGAATCCCCTCCAAGAGGATGACGATCTCATCGAGAGTGCCGCCGGATCGGCGACGAGGACCACTGCCCTCCTGGAGAGGAGACGAGGTCATGACCTGCTGTCCGTCGCGACATCTGTCATCGCATCCCGACCGCTGGCCGAGATCAAAAGCCTACCGGGAGCCCAAACAAGCGCGATCGCGGAAATGCCGCCCTCTCTCCCATGTGGCTTAGACGCTTCAGGGCTGAGGACAACTAATGTGCTGACAGCATGGCCCAATCAGGCTTCGTCCGTGGAGCACTTGGCGTAAGCCGCCAGAGCGCGTGGCATAAGTCGCCTGAAATAGACCATTGGCAAAAAACGGGTGTACTATGGGGAGCGCAGCAGCACCCCCGATGAGGCTGGACATGGAAATTATCTCCGTCACTTTAAAAAACTTCAAAGCCCACCGCGATCGCCAATTTGAGTTCAAGCCGGGCACCAATGCCATCTGCGGCGAGAACGGTGCTGGGAAAACCAGTATCTTGGAGGCGATCGGCTGGACGCTGTTTAACTACAGCAGCAGCTATACCAAAGATGACCTAATTTTTAATGGAGCTGCCAGCGCCCAAGCCACCGTCAGCTTTGTCTCCAGCCGCGATAGCCGCACCTACGATGTGCAGCGCTGCACCAGTCGGGGCTATACCCTCTATGATCCGCAGCTAGGGCAGCGCCTTCCCTATACCCGCATTGAATCGGAGGTGCTGCCCTGGCTGCGTCAGCATTTGGGCCTCTCCCCCACCACCAGCTTGGAGCAGCTGTTTAAGAACACTATCGGGGTACCCCAAGGGACGTTCACTGCAGATTTTCAGCTGCCTGTAGAGAAGCGTAAGCAGGTGTTTGATACGGTGCTCAAAGTGGGGGAATACAAGCAGCTGTACAGTCAGCTGGCGTCTCTCAAGCGCTACGGCGAAGGGCAGGTGCAGCTTGTGGCCCAAGCGATCGCTCAATATGATGAAACCCTGGCTGGATTAGAGGCGCTACAGCAGCAGCACCAGCAGCTGGTCGAGAGCATTGACGCTGGTGAGACCCGTTGTCAAGCTCTAGAAACCCAGCTCACGGCCCTGACCCAAGAGCAAAGCCAGCTGGCTCAGCAGGCAGAGGTCCTAAACCAGCACCGTATCCACCTACAAACCTTAGGGACTCAGCTCGACGGTAAGCGCCGAGAAGTGGCTATCCAGACGGCGGCAGTAGCGCGATCACATCAGGCCCAGCTGCAGTGCCGTCAGCATCATGCCGGGTACAGCGCGTTTCTGGCGGCAGAGGCCGCGCTGCAGCAGCTTGACGCCCAGCTCGGGCAGCAAACGGATTTACTTCAGGCGCGCCAAGGACAGCAAAATGCTCTGGCCGCTGCCGACACTGCACTAGCCACCGTAAAAGCGAAGCTGGAGCAAATGGAGCAGGCCGGCCAGGAGATTGCCCAGCTGCAGCCCCGATTGGAGCGGCAAACCGCGCTAGAGAACACCCAGACCCAGCTCGACCGCCAGCAGCGCCAGCAGCAGCAGCAGCGCCAGGACTACGATCGCTTGGGGCGAGAAAAGGCCCGGCTGCGGACCGACAGCATGGCGCTGGCCAAGACTATTGCGCAGCTGGATGAACTGGTCCCCGCCCTGGAGACCATTCCTGATTTAGAATCCCAGCGGGACCGGCTGCGCACCCAAATTGGTCGCGTGGATGCTGCCAAGCAGTTTGAGGCCGACCTGCGCCAGCTGGTCACCCGCTGTTCACAGCAGCAGCAGCAGTATCAAGGTGAGGCCAGCACAGCTCTGACCGTTCTGCGGGAGCTGCAGCAGGCTGCACCGCTTCTGGCCTCTGATGCCGTGGAGGCCGCGCTGGCGACGCTAGAATCAGGCATCGCCCTCAACGCCAGCGTAATTCAGTCTCTAGATGACATCCTTTCTGATGTTGCCCAGCAAACCTCTACTGAGACTCTGTCTGCCCAACTTAAGGCCATCACGACTACCCTGGACCAGGCATACCGCGATCGCGCCCGATATGCCACTCGCGGTGACGCCTGCGATCGCCAGCAGCAGCTCAGTCAAGCCATGACAGCCTTGACTGAACAGGTCACCCAGTTAGAGGCCGCGCTGCAGGATGAGACAAATGTGACCCAGCAGCTTCAGGAAACACAGGCCGCGCTGCAGGCCCTAGACAACCCCCGTGCCCGTGTTGCCCTATTAACCCAACAGCAGCGTCAGCAGCCTAGGTTGGCGCAGACCCACGAACAGCAGAAAGTAGCGCGAGAAGAGATTCAAACGGCGATCGCCACTATTGACGAACAGCTTGTCCAGTTCGCCGACTTGCGATCGCAGCGACAGGCTCAAGCTCAGACGCGCGATACCCACCGCGAGAGCCATATGGTCTACCTGCAGCAGCAGCCTGAAAGCCAGCAGATGGAGAGTCATCGGACCGCTTTGATAGCGGTTGAGACCGACGTTGCCCAGCTAGAGCAATCGCAACAGCAGCAGCAACAGCAGTACGAAACGGCTAAAACGACCTACGATGCGGAGCGCCGACAGCAGGTGGAAACTGACGTCAGGCAGCTGCGCAGCGAGGCGGACCGGCTTCAGGGCCAGCTGCCCCAGCAGCGTCAGCGATTGAGTGAGCTAGAGCAACGGCTCACACAGCTCCAAGACGTGGCCCAAACCTGCGATCGCGCCAAGGTGGACCTAAAGCAAAAAGAGCGCCTCAAGCGGTTCATCAATTTTGCCCGCAAGGTCTACAAGGAGGCTGGACCGCGCATCACTGAGCGCTACGTCTACACCATTTCTCAGGAAGCCAATCGCCTATTTCGGGAGCTACTCAATCGACCCAACGTAGCTCTAGAGTGGACGCGGGACTACGACATTGTGGTACAAGAAGGCGCCCACCGTCGCCGGTTCATCAACCTATCGGGGGGAGAGCAAATGTGCGCTGCCCTGGCGGTGCGTCTCGCTTTGCTCCGGGTCTTGGCCGACATTGACATTGCCTTTTTTGACGAGCCCACCACCAACATGGACCGCCGCCGCCGCCAGGGTCTTGCTGAAGCGATCGCCAACATCAAGTCGTTCCGTCAGCTGTTTGTTATCAGCCACGACGACACCTTTGAGCAGTTCACAGAGCATATTGTGTTCGTAGAGCGGGAGTAGGACATTACCGATGCCGTATGCCCCGTATAAACCTGCCTGAATCAGAAGCGTTAGAGGAACAGCCCGGCTGCTAGGCTAGAGATACAAAAATTCACCTGAGCGTACCTGTGCCACACACTATTGCTACCGACGTCTGTGAAGGAGTCTCTGATTGCGTTGGCGCTTGCCCTGTCGCCTGCATTCATGAAGGCCCTGGAAAAAACCAAAAGGGTACCGACTGGTTCTGGATCGATTTTGCCACCTGCATCGACTGCGGCATTTGCCTCCAGGTCTGTCCAGTAGAAGGGGCAATCTTGCCAGAAGAGCGCCCTGAGCTGCAGAAAACCCCAGAATAGCGCCCCATGGCAGAACCCTTGCTGGAAGTCCAGGACGTCTACGCGGGCTACGTCAGCGGACTCGACATCTTGCAGGGCATTAACTTTCGGGTGATGCCTGGGGAGCTGGTGGCGGTGGTCGGTCCCAATGGGGCAGGAAAGTCGACCTTAGCCAAGGCTATTTTCGGACTGTTGACACCCCATGCCGGGGAGGTTGTATTTCAGGGCCAAAGCCTCGTGGGGTTGCGTCCCAACCAGATCGTGCAGCGGGGCCTATGCTACGTGCCCCAGCTCTCTAACGTGTTTCCGTCCCTGACGGTCGACGAGAATTTGGAGATGGGGGGCTTTTTAGTCCAGGGTTCTCTGACGTCTCGCAAACAGGATGTGCTGCAACTGTTTCCGGCGTTGGCCGATCGCTATCACCAGCGGGCCGGGACCCTTTCTGGCGGAGAGCGACAGATGCTGGCCATGGGCCGAGCCCTAATGCTGACGCCAGCGCTGCTGCTGCTCGATGAGCCATCAGCGGCGCTCTCTCCCATGCTAGTGAGCAGTACCCTGGCGCAAATTCAGCGCATCAACGAAGCCGGAACTGCCATCGTGCTGGTGGAGCAGAATGCGCGGCAAGCGCTGGCGATCGCCCATCGGGGCTATGTTCTAGATATGGGACGCGATCGGGTGGAAGGGCCAGGGCTGGATCTACTTGAGAATCCAGAGGTAGCGGCGCTGTATTTGGGCGGCAAGAAATAAGACTTGGGGCTAGAAGTTTTTGACGGCTCTTGCGATTTCGCGATCGCTCTGTCGCCGCTTCAGGGTTTCCCGCTTGTCGTGTAGCTTCTTACCCCGCGCTAGGGCAATGGTGGTTTTGATCCAGCCCCGCTGCAAATAGAGCCGCAGCGGCACGAGGGTTAGGCCTTGCTGCTCTGTTTTACCGATGAGCTTACGAATTTCCTGGCGGTGCAGCAACAGCTTACGGGCGCGGCGCGGCTCGTGGTTGAAGTACTGGCTCGTGGTTTTGCTGGGGGATACATGGACATTGTGCAGCCATGCCTCGCCATCGCGAATGGAGGCAAAGCCATCGCGCAAGTTGGCCCGTCCGTCTTTGATGGACTTCACTTCTGTGCCAAGCAGCTCTAGCCCCGCCTCAAAGGTCTCCAAAATTTCGTACTGGTATCGCGCTTGCCGGTTGTCGGCCACCAGTTTTTGTCCGCTACTCTCTGCCATGGATCCATTCTCCTTACTCTATTCCACCTTACTCGATCCACTGGATTCGGTTAGTCTTACTCAAGTACTAAGTAAGGGGCCATAGATAAACGACGCGACTTGGGGGTTCGCCCCCCGCCGGAGGGCGAACCCCGACACCGTTTACTTGTGGCCAGCCACTTATCTTCACTCAAGTACAATGCACCACTCGTGCAGCTCGTATTCGACACATCCCGCTTGGACCAAGGGGTCACGCGTCACAATCGCCTTTGCTTCCTCTATAGAATCAGCTTTAAACAACAGCATGCCGCCACCGCGCTCGGCCCAGTAGCCCGTTTTGGCTTTATGGCCCTTATCAATCAAGTCTGCAACATACTGCTTGTGGGCAGGGATAAATTTGTCAAAAGTATCCTTCTCGACGATCCCATGTTCTATTTTGGCAAACCAGGGCATGTCACCACCTCACCGGACTGTACGGCTAACTCGTCTTTAAGAATTGTAGGCATTAGTTTGCCCGCTGCCAAAGCCGCACAATTTCCGATAGGGTCTCTTGGGATGGTGTTTCTGCGGCAGAGGGAGGATTCACTTCGGCACCAGGAATGGATTCAATCCAGGGGCTATCCGGAACTTTAGTCAGGTCGAGGGTCGCCGCCGCTGGCCGAAAACCGAACTGCACAAAGGTTTCCTGCTGCGCCGGAGCTTTGAGGAAGGTCAAGAAATCGGTGGCCGCCTCTGCTTGCGATCGCGCTACATCCCGCGTGGCCACCACTGCCGTAGACACCGTTTCAATCGAGGGGTTGAGGTAGTAGATCTGGTAGGGTATGCCCTGGGTCATAGCAGATTGGTCCCAGCGATGGAGGGCGATGCTCTCGTAGACCAGGGCTACATCGGCATCGTTGGGACCACGGGTGATGAATTCCTGCAGCAGGGTATCGGTGGAGCGGGGGGGCTGGTAGACCGAGCGCTTGACGAGGGAAAACAGGTCTTGAATCTGGGGCTGGCCCAAGGTACTGGGGGAGAGGGTACCGCCTGAGTCTGCCTTTGCCCACAGCCCCAGGGCGAGCTGGCCGCTGTTGGATCGGCTTGGGTCGGTAATCACCAGGTCAAAGCTGCCCCATTCATCCGCGCCACCAATGGCGGACCAAACGCTGCCGTTCAGCGCCGCTTCCACCCGGCTCCAGTCGAATTCCCCTTTAGGAAACAGCACTCCGCCGCGATCGCGCCAGGCGATGCCCACCAGCAGGGTTTTGGCGATGGGTTCTAGCTCACCATAAAACGGCCCATCACTCCCTTGCCAGCGATCGCTCACCTCCTGCAGCAGTTCGCCGTTAGCGGGAATCAGAACAGTAGGAGCGTTGTCAAAGTCATTGTCGATGTAGCGGTTGACGATGTCCCGTGACCCGAGGAATTCTAGGTCAATCTGAATATTAGGATTATCTTGCTCGAATCGGGCTTCAAGCTGCTGCAGGGGCTCTTGCAGTTCGCTGCCGCTGACGACAAGCAACCGCTGCTGACTGCCGGGGATGGGAACGTAGGCAAGGCCAAGGGCCGCGATGATGATGCCAAGGGAGGTGGCGAGCCGCTGATTTGCCATGGGACTTGTGCCTAGTCTCGTGCCATGTCTATTCTATGCTGACCGATGGTGGCTCCGCGCTATCTGCCTTAATCGCTGAGGGTTTGCTCCCGACCAAATTTCTCAGCCGCAAGCCGAACGTAAGCCTACAGGATCGCGACCTGACCACTGACGATCAGGACGCGATCCTGTAGGCTATCAGTTAAACGGCGGTTGTCGATGTTATGAACAGCATTATTGAACAGCGTTAAATTTTTCCGCCGACAGTAGCGTTTTACACTCATTGGGATCATGGATACAGAACCACGGACCAATACCCTGTTTGGGCTGATCGGCGGCGTCTTTAAAGGAGACGTCAACCTATTTCGATCGACGGTTTCCGCGTTTGACCTCAAGGCCAATCTCTCTAAAGAGAACGACTTCTTCGAGCTTCCCTATCCTTTTGACTGGCGGCGCGACGAGGCTGGTCGCCCCGAGCTGGCGGGTTATCCCATCTTTAATACCAGTTCGGCAGTGAAAGGGCTACGGGACATTGCTGGTGAGCAGGTAGGCTTTCCGACTATGGGCCGGGGCTATTTTCGCTTCAACCGCCCCCTCAAGAGCCGCAACAGTGAAGATGCCATTCCTGCTGCCGCCGATGCGCCAATCTTATTGATTGACGTTGACCCCAGCTCCCCAGATCGGGGAAAGCTCTATCCCACCATTGCCTCCACCCCACCCCCCAGCATTGGCTATGTGCCCGCATTTTTGCTCGCCGTTGCCCCCGCCTCGGGCATCGTGCTCCATGCCAACCGCCAATACGCGTTCGTGGTGCAGCGATCGCAGCGGGACATCTTTGGGGGAAAGGTGAAGGCCCCGCGGCCCTTAAAAAGACTATTGGGCGAATCTCCCCCAAGCGACCGCAAGGAAGCGCAGCTCTACAGCATCTATCAGCCCCTGCGGGACACCATGCCGCTGGTGGGGCTGCGCCGTGACGACATCGCCGCAGCCACGGTATTTACTACGGGGGACCCCGTGGGTGAGATGGCCCGCCTGTCCCAACAGGTACTCGATCGGTATAGTCCCACCATCGAAAACCTGAAGCTTGACCCCACCGATGGCGCAACCCACGAGCGGTTTTGGGAATTTCACGGCACGGTGTCGCTGCCCCAGTTCCAAACCGGGGAGCCGCCTTTTAAGAGGGGAGGCCGATTTAAATTTGCGCCTGACGGGACGCTGATTGAGCAGCGCACCGAAGCGGTGCCCGTTGTGATCACCATTCCGAAGCGTCCCATGCCGCCGGGCGGGTTTCCGCTGATGCTGTATGAGCACGGCTCCAACGGCCTCAGCACCCAGGTGGTGGACCGCGGCCCAATTTTAGAAAAAGATGGTGAGCCGCAGCCGGGGCTAGGGCCAGCCCACGTCGTCGCAGCAATTGGCGTGGCTGCAGTGGGCAGCGCCGCCCCGGTGAATCCAGAGCGGCTGCCGGGGGCACGCCGAGACGCTTATCTCAACTTCAGCAACCTGGCGGCCTACCGCGACACCTTCCGCCAGGGGGCGCTTGACCTGCGGCTGCTGATCAAGGCTCTAGATAGCCTCAGCATTCCGACGACGCTGCTGCCACCGGGGACTGAAATCGAGGAGACCTTTCGCCTCGACACCGGCTCAGCTGCGATTTTGGGGCAATCCTTGGGCTCCCAGTTCGCCCATATGCTGGGAGCCATCGAGCCAAAAATCAAGGCCGTCATCCCCACCGGGGCACCGGGGTTCTGGGCGCTGCTGATCCCGGAAACGAAGCTTTCAGCCCTGGCCGGGGTTCTCATCGGCACGCTCCACCGCTTAGACCCGCTCCATCCCGGCCTAAATTTGCTGCAGTCTGCCTGGGAGATGGCAGACCCCATCACCTACGCGCCCTACATCGCCCAGCGCCCGCTGCCGGGCCATCCGGTGCGCTCTATCTATATGCCAGTGGGACAGGCCGACACCGAGGTGCCGGAGCCTGTTTTCAACGCCATGGCCTTAGCGAACGGCTTAAAGCAGGTGGATTTCGTCATTTGGCCGGAGATGCAGGAGGCGCTGGCGCTGGGCGGATTTGACGGCGTTGAGCGCTATCCTGTGGCAAACAACGTGACGTCAGAAGATGGCCGCCCCTATACCGGGGTGGTGATTCAGTACCGGGGCGATCGCATTGCTGACCCCCACACCATTTTCTCCCAGCTTGATGCCGTCAAGTTTCAGTACGTCAATTTTTTGAGGAACATGTTTGAGGGAGAGACTGTCGCGGTGCAGCCTCCGCCAATATCGCCCCGGCCTATCGCTTAGTCGGGTGCCGTATAGCCTGCCATCAGCGCAGCAGACGCGCCCAGTTCACCCCCCAGCTGCAGCGCATATAAGTTGGCATAGATGCCTTGACGCGCCACCAGCTCGCTGTGGGAACCCCGCTCCACAATCTTCCCCTGCTGAATAACCAGCACCTGGTTAGCTTGGGTGACCGTGCTGAGGCGGTGGGCGATGACGAAGCTGGTGCGACCCTGCAGGAGAGCGGCGATCGCCTCCTGCACTAGCCCCTCGGTGCGGGTGTCAATGCTGCTGGTGGCCTCATCTAATAGCAAAATTCGCGGATTGATCAGCACCGCTCGGGCAA
>JBARYO010000882.1:0-1667 GCA_049647905.1 Elainellaceae cyanobacterium
GCTCTGAAGTAGACGATCTATTAATTGCTAACGGCTTTCAGGTTGTAGAATCAGAAGAAATATATGAAGGAGCTTCTAGCTATTTTGTAGTAGCAAAGAAGTTACAAGAAACATAACAAGCAAAGGCAGCAAGGCCCTGCGGGCTGGACGCGCTAACGCGCGCCGCTGCTTTGGGCGTTATCCGACTACTTGAAGGATCGATTCTGAATGCAGACATCTTTACCACGCACTGGACTCCTCGGTTACTGGGATCGCTTTGTTGGCCCAGGGATGACTCAATCGGAGCTTACTCTTGTTTTGGTCGCATCCTTTTTTGGAGCGATTTTCGCGACGGCTACAACGCTGGCGAATGGTTACCCGTGGCCTGTCGTAGTCTTTGCTGCATTCATTGGACTAGATGTGGTTGGCGGTGCTGTTTGCAATACAACTTGGACGACGAAGGCTTGGTACCATCGCGAGGGACAAACATTCTGGTCACACATGTCGTTCATAGCCCTCCATATATCGCATGTCGCAGTTTTTGCTTACTGTTTTCGCGGCGATCATTTCGACTGGTGGTTCTTCTCCTTAGTATCATGCCTGCTGATTACATCGGCCTGCCTAACCCTAAGTGTCAGCCCGAGACTCCGACTCCCGGTCTCGGCTTTTTGCTTTTCGGTATCGCTTGTGCTTTTGGATATTCTGCCGTTCTCGTCTTTGCTTGGGTGGTTCGTCCCACTGCTGTTCCTGAAACTGTTGATCGGCCACGCTGTCCCACCTCGACTGATGACGTAGAACAGCGGATAACCATACGATGCGGAGCCGGGTTTGCGAGCGAATAATCAACCTTTCCAGCCCGGTGATCGCGGACGTTATGCGACCTAATTTATCGGTTGTAGCTGTACGTTAAGGATGTCGGTGGATTTCAAAGCCATCCTGGTTATTGAAGATATAATGGGTTTAAGCGAATGTTTTTACTAAATGTCATGTTATGGACTACCAAGACATCATCACACTTGAGACTGGAAAACGCAGTGGCAAGCCATGCATTCGAGGAATGCGAATTACTGTGTACGACATCTTGGAGTATCTAGCAGGTGGAATGACTGAAGCAGAAATTCTGGAAGATTTCTCAGAACTCACCTCAGAAGATATCAAAGCTTGCCTTACTTTTGCAGCTAATCGTGAGAAAAAGCTATTTGTAGCAACGCTGTGAAACTGCTATTAGATGAAAACCTTTCAGATCGGATTGTTTACAAGATTATCGATTTGTATCCTAACTCTGAGCATATCAAAACCTTGGCGCTTACGAATAGTGATGATGTCATTATTTGGGAATACGCCAAGGCGAATGATTTTGTCATTGTTTCCAAAGATTCTGACTTCCATCAGCGCAGTTTACTTTACGGTTATCCACCCAAATTCGTTTATCTTCGGATTGGTAACAGTCCAACGTCAAAGATTGTTCAGATTTTGAGAGATAATTTTGGCACGATCAGTCAGTTTGGAGATAGAGAGTCGGAAAGTATTTTAGTGTTGGCATAGTGTGAAGCCGCCGCATAACAACCCACTTGCACCCGACCGTATCAAGGTTATCGGTTGAGAGCAAAAGGTTGCTATCGGCGGGTGAAGCGGAACGTTAGACGGCTCAAGCTACTGGTTGGGGCAGTAGTCCAAAAGGCATATGT
>JBARYO010000883.1:0-2464 GCA_049647905.1 Elainellaceae cyanobacterium
GAGCGGCGCTCAAACTTCAGCTCAGACTGGACGTCGTTGTAAAGGATAATATAGCGATCGCGTTCGCCCTGGACGGTTTCTAGGCTAAGCTGCAGCTCGCCATTGCGTGCTGTCTCTTGGTTGTATAACGCCAGGTAAGACTGGGCCTGGGTTTGAGCTTCTCTAGATTCAGCGAGGGCCTCCCGCTGCTTTGCTTGATAAGACGTGAGGGTTGTCTCGTAAGCCTGCTTTTCTTCTTGGTAGAGCGTTAGCGTCGTCTGGTAGCGCTGTTGCTCTTGTTCGTACAAGACCAGCGTCGCTTGGCTCTTTTGCTGCTCTTCTAAATAGAGGTGGTGGGTCTGCTCTGCCCGCTGCTCAACCTCTTGCTGGAGCTGGCTCAGCCTGTCGCGCTCCGCCTGCGCTTCATCGCGCTGCGATTGCACTGTCATTAAACGCTGCTTTAGGGCGTTGGGAGATACAGGCTCATGCCGTCGCGATCGCAGATTTGAAAGGGAGTTATCGTAAGAATCATCCTGTCGATCGGCTCTTCGCATGGCACCACGTCTCTCTCAGTAATTCATTGTTCAAGAATAGACAGCGCGCTCAGCGTAATTTACGACTTTCTCCCAAGTTTAAACAATCTTTAGCGTCAGTTTATGGACTGTAGGCACAACCTCAGCACTCTCGCCAGGGCGATCGCAGCCTGGTGGCGTTGCAAGTGGGCTGAGCCCCCTGTCCACTGTTTTGAGATAAGGTCACGCTCTGTCTGGCCAAAATCGGAGCCATCAATTGCCCCGCTGACTATTCGTTTCAGCTAAGTCTTGGACCAGCCGATTGCGGTGGCGGCGGGAAATCTGCTGCTCCGGGTCAACGCCATCGAAAGTCGGGGGAATCCAGGCTCGGACGACTAACAGTGCTCCCAAGACGAGAAGAAAAGAGCAGGCGGCCAACACTTGGACCCAGGGAGTTTCGAGGATGCCGCGAACAATGATTTCGCGCAGCACCGAAACAATTGACACTTCTACAGCCACGCCAATAGATACCCGGTGCTCTTTCAGATAGATAATCAGCAACCGGAACAGTTCCACCATGATCAGTAAGAACAGGATGTCAGCGTTGACCTGGGGAAAGTTCAAAGGGGGCAGCAACGATAAAAACATTTCGCGGAGCTGCATCACCATAAAGCTGAACAAGCCAATGCAGAGGGAAATCACAATTAAGTCTTGAACCAGTTCCAGCAATCGAATGACGTGAGTGCCATTGAGCCAGGTAGCCCAACGAGAAGAGGGCGATGACGACAAGGGTTGCATAGTGATAGGGGGTTAAAGAGTAATGTCTTTGGCGGGCAGTGCGTATGTGCTTACCCTCATGGGAGCCGGAAACGCTATGGATGCGACCTATCCCAATCGGATAGCCAAATACGCTTAACTCCTATGATCACTTGCCTCCTACAATCTGTAAAATGTCAATCTCAAAAGCAATCTATAAGATATTTATATATTAGTGCTCCCTAAATATTTGCGTGGCAAATGACCAAGGAAAGATGGTGAAGTAGCCGGCAGGTGTTGCCCGGACTAGTTGAGATAAAAGCGCGGTCACTACGACCAAATCTTGTTATTTCGCAGTCGCGCTCTATCCTGTGGGCGAGAGCGAAACATGTGTCAGGCAATCAACCGCTAACCTCATCTAGGTATGGGATGTAAAATTAAGATCACGCTGTTGTCACTCAGGCCAATAGCGAATCAAGGTGTCGTCTGGCAATAAAATACGGGAGTTTCTAACCGATGGCCCAATCCGCTTCCAATCCACCCGCATCCCAAGCGCTGCAAAGCGACCTCACCCCCAAAACCCTCGCCAGCGCCAGCACCGATGCCCTTAAGCAAACCCTGCTCCACTTTGTCCAGGCCAACGACACTGACCCCATCGGCAAGAAAGCCAAGCTCGCCAAGCAGCTTTCCCCCCTATTCGATGAATTAGGCCGCCGTAACCCCACCCCCGATCCTTGTGAGCAGGTACCGCTCGTGATTGGCACCTGGCGATCGCTCTGGTCCACCATCCCGTTTCAAGATATGCTGCCGGGGCGACTGCGGGAGCAGTCCTATCAAGTGTTTGCCGATAACGGCTATTATGCCAACTCCGCCCGCTACAAGCCTGGCAATGATTTGCCCTTACTGAACCAGGTCTCTCAGTGGCTTGTGAGCTTGGACCTGATGATTTTGCAGACCTACGATGCTGGACCAGACGGATGGCGGATTGAAAACGTGAGCATTGACCAAACGGTGCGATTCGGAGCGCAGCCGTTTGACAGTGGCGCGGCATGGCGGTGGTTTGAGGCGGCGGTGGTGAAAGCCAAAGCTAACAGCAGCAACTCACCAACTGGTGATGCTGCTGCCAGTGCGCCCAACCCGGCCAGTCCAAATCTCACGGGGATGGACGCCCGCACTGCCAAACGGTTTGAAACCGTGTTTCGCTCCCAGCCTCAGCT
>JBARYO010000884.1:0-7240 GCA_049647905.1 Elainellaceae cyanobacterium
GATTTAGTGCTGGTGGAAAACGTGGGCAACCTAGTCTGTCCGGCTGAGTTTGAGGTGGGGGAGCACGGCAAGGTTGCCCTACTCAGTGTCACCGAAGGAGAGGACAAGCCCCTCAAATATCCCATCATGTTCCGAGAGGCCGATTGCCTCCTGATTACCAAGGTCGACCTAGCGCCCTATGTCGATGTGGACCTGAAACGGATTGAGGCCAACGTGCGCCAGGTCAACCCCAACATCGATGTCTTTCCCGTGTCTGCCAAAACGGGCCATGGGCTGGACTGCTGGCTGTCTTGGATTAGGGCGCGAATCCGGCAGACAGCAGCAGCTCGCTCCGCTTAGCCAGAGAAGCTTACCGACGCCACAGCCAGTGCGGCAATGCTCAGAATCGACAAACTCACCAGTAGGCCGACAGCCATAGGCCAGTTTGCCCGTTCCACAAAGACTTGCCAGCTAAAGGGCTCAAACTGCTTAAACAGCCCATCTGCAGGCTGAGGGCGAGTCCTGTACAGGACAGGGCGCGGGAGCTTGTTGCGATAGTCCTTGCCGTAGCGGGCCATGCGTTCAAACGGCAGCTCCCCCTCCAGTCTCTGGGGCAATATCCGCCGCCGCTGGTAGGGCACCACATTGTCGCCGAAGGCATCGGCATACTCATCACTGTTCAGCAAGGCGTCAATAAAGCTGTTGACCCCCTCTGTCGCTGGGATAATTGACCAAGCGAATTTCTCGCGATCGCTATAGATATTGCGGCCCAGCAGACGCTGCGCACAGATCTCGACAAACCGATAGTTGTTGTTAACGTCGTAGTTCAGGCGTCGAAAGGCATCTGAGGTGACCAATCCACGAATGAATTCCTTGACGGTAATCTGCCCTGACCGGAGCTGGGATTCTAGCGTCTGCTGGCGGCTATAAGCATTCATTTGCTGATCGTGGAAAACCTGACGGTAGGCCGCCGTAATTAAGGCATCCATCTCTGAATCAGACCGGAGATTGTCTGTGGTGTAAAGACGCGGTTGCTCATCTCCTGGAATTTCGTAACCATCAACGCGCTGATTTTGTGATGATGGCGCGTACTCTAGCAATGGAATAGTCATATCTAAGATATCGTCCTCTGATGCAAGGTTTGATGTCGGAAAAGTCTGTAATCGCTAAGGTTAAAAAAAATAGGTTAGTTGGTGCCGTGATCACAACAAAGCACTTCGGTAAACATGAGCAGCTGACGCAGCTCACCTAAAAACGTCCGTATCTCTCGTGCATAGTACTACGGTTTGATTTTGGGCTGTCTAGTTCGCTACAAAATTTCAGATAAGTGCGATCGCCCTGATGCATTAGGACGATGGCGCGCCACAGCGCCTACACCGGCTGCGCTTTGAGACCAAAATTTCGTCCTGAGCGATGCAGCCAACGCCATAAGTGCGATCGCTACGCTGACCAATACTTAATCCAGCGCCGTCACCATGGCGTCTCTGATGCGATGCTGGGCGACCTGAGACTCAGCCTGCTTCCAGGTAAAGAAAAACGTTGCCCCCCGGTTGAGGTCAGACTCAATCCAAAGGTTGCCCCCTTCTGCGTTGACCAGCCGCTTCACAATCGCGAGGCCGATTCCCGTGCTGATGGTAGCGTTCGATTCTGAAGGCGATGGCGTCTTAGCCTGTAGCGTCTCAAAGATGCCAAAGATTCTCTCCTGGTCCTCAGGGGCAATCCCCGGTCCGTTGTCGGCGACCGCAAACCTGTAGCTATTGTCCTCTTCCCAGGCCGATATCGTAATCTCTCCCCGCCCGTCAATGCAGCCGTATTTGATGGCGTTGCTGATGAGGTTGGCAAACACCTGACTCAACATGACACGCCTTGCCCATACCGTTGGCAGCGGTAGCGTGAATCGGACCGTGATGCCAAGGGGCACCGTCAGCGTGCTGACAATTTCTGTCAGCAGCTCGCCCAAATTGACCTGCTCGGGGGGTTGCTTGACGCGTCCCGCTCGAGAGTATTGCAGCAGATCGCTGATTAGAGTTTCCATCAGGGTGACTCGACTCGCCATCAGCTTGAGCTGCTTTTGATTTTCGGGGGGGATGAGATCGCCCAAGTCTTCCTGCAGCCACTGGGATAGATTTTGGATGCCCCGCAGCGGAGCCTTGAGGTCGTGGGAAACAACGTAGGTGAATTGATTGAGATCTCTGTTGCGCTGGTCAAGGTCTGCGGTGATGGTTTTGAGCACGTGGTTGAGCCGGGTCAGCTCCTGCGCTCGATAGGACAGCGCCTCCTCTGCCTGCTTACGCTCAGTAATGTTCAAACTGATGCCCGTCATGCGCACAGGATGGCCGTCGGTGTTGTACAGCGTCTGCCCCATAATGGTCAGCCAGCATACCCCACTTGCAGGATGTAAGATGCGAAACTCAATGGCTAACCCGGTATTATTTTCCAGGGCGTCTAAAATGGCTTGATTAACGCGATCGCGGTCTGGCTGAAGGATGGAGGTGAGCCAGTTTTCGTAAGAGGGGGGAATGGACGTGTTGAGACCATGGAGTTGATAGTATTCATCCGACCAGGTGATCTGATTCGTCATCAAATCCCAATCCCATAAGCCTGCCCCAGCAGCGCGCTGGGCCAGCCGCAGCCGCTCTTCGCTCTGGCGTAGCGCCTCTTCGGCCTGCTTACGCTCGGTGATGTCGGCAATTGCTCCAGGCAAGGCAAAGGCCGTTCCATTGGCATCGTACTCAACCCGCCCCCGCGAAATCACCCAGCGCTCATGCCCATCGGCACCCCGGAGACGATACTCAGCGACAAAGGGTTCTTTGTGCTTGACCGCCCGTTCGATAGCGGCGGCAACGTGGCGGCGATCGCTCGGATGAATGGCTTCAAGGTAGATCTCGATGGGTAGCCCTGTGGCTGCAGATTCTGGATTCACGCCAAACAATTCGGCTGAGCTGCGGTCGGTGGTCACTCGGTTGCTGACCATGTCCCAGCACCAGGTGTAGATCGAGCCTGCAGACAAAGCAGCTTCAAGCTGAATATGGGTTTCCTGCAGCTTCAGGTCGGCACGTTTAGCATCGTCGATATCATGATGAATGCCTGCCATTCGCAGCGGACGCCCTTGCTCATCTCGCTTCACCACCCTGCCGTAGTTAGCAATCCATTTCCACTGCCCAGATTTGGTTAACATTCGGTACTCGAATCGATAGGGAACCGACTCGTCCTTCAGGTGAGCCTCTAGCTGTCCGGTAACCCACTCTCTATCCTCAGGGTGAATCAGCTCGCTCCATGAGTCGTAATGTGCCGGTAGATTTCCTGGTTCATACTCCAGCATCTCCAACCAGCGTGGACTCAAATAATCTTCATTGGTTTCGATGTTCCAGTCCCAAAGACCACCGCTAGACCCATCCAAGGCCAGCCGTAGCCGCTCTTCACTCTCCCGCAGCTCAGCCTCTACGCGACGGCGCTCTGCCAACTCGCTTTGGGCCTGCTGGTATAGTTCTGCCTGCTGCAGCGCAATGCCGACTTGGGTGGCAATATCTTTAAGTAGCTCCACTTCTATGGTCTGCCACTGCCGTATTCCAGAGCAATGGTGGGCCATCAGCATCCCCCATAGCTGGCCATTTTGTAGAATAGGAACGACCAAGTTGGCCCGCACCTGCAATCTTTTTAGTAGATTGACGTGGCAAGCATTGACAGTACCATCAAAGATATCAGGACGGATTGCGACTTTGCCCTGTCGGAATGGGTGAAGGTGTTCTTCTCGCAAGCAAGGGTCGTAATAGGTCTCAGACAAAAGAATACTCCAAGGCGGATTTGCCGCCTCGGTAACCACCTCCCCCTGGCCATTGTGGTAGAGGCGAAATAACAGGACGCGATCGGTCTGCAGAAACTGCAGGACTTCTTTCACCGTGGTCTGCAAGACGTCGTCAAGGTCTAAGCTTTCGTGGACCTTGCGAGTGATCTCTGATACGAGGCGCTCCCGGCTGATTCGCTGCTGGAGTTGAGTCCGAAGCTGCACTGCCGAAATGACGCTGTTGACTGCGATCTGGAGTCCTGCCAGCGTAATCCGTCCCTTGATGAGATAGTCTTGTGCGCCAGCTTTCATGGCCTGTACCGCGATCGCTTCACTACCTTCGCCGGTCACCATAATCACTGGGAAGCTGCGCTCTTGGGGTTCGTACAGCGATTGCGGCCGTGGGGAGCGTTCCAGCTGAGCTAAAAACTCTAATCCATCGAGATCGGGCAGTCGGTAGTCCAACAGAATGGCATCTGGTTGGTGGATCTCCCACAGCTTCAATCCGTCCTGGCCTACTGCGGCTTCCAAAAGCGTATAGGAGTATTCGGTATCCCGCTCTAGGTACCGCCGATACACCTCGCGGTCTTCAGGCGAGTCGTCGACAATCAGTATCGTCCGTGAGGGTCGAGTCATGGCTCATCTTGGGTAAGGCTAGGAAGCGTTGTTACGCCAAACCAGTAATCCACTAGGGTTTGAATGTTTTGCTTGAGCTGAGAAAAGTCCATGGGCTTGACGATATAGCTATTGACCCCATGGCTGTAACATTCATCAATGTCTTTGGGACTACTGGATGTCGTAAATACGACGATAGGAATTTTTTTGAGAGCCTGATCCTGCTTAATTTGATGTAAAACCTGTCGTCCATCTGTTCGCGGCAGATTCAAGTCCAGAATTATCATCTTAGGGCGGGGCGCTTCATCTTCTTGGTATTGGCCTCGACGGTATAGGAACTCTAAGGCTTGTTCACCGTTTACGCAGCGCTGCATTTTGATGCTGCTGGAGGTGCGTCTTAGAAGGCGCTTTAACGTTTCAAAATCCTCGTTGCTGTCTTCTACAATCAGCAGGGTTTCTGTGTTCGCAGGGGGTAAGGTCGATATGATGCTCATGTCTGCTCCTCCGCTGCAAGGGTAAAGCAAAATGTACTTCCCTGGCCCAAGGCCGACTCAATCCAGATCTTTCCGCTGTGCCTCTCGACGATCTTTTGAACGATAGTCAACCCGACACCAGTGCCGCCGCCGTAGCTCTCGCGTTCGTGCAGTCGCTGGAAGATCTGAAAAATTCTTTTAAAATAGCTGGGCGAGATACCAATGCCGTTATCGCGGACATAAAAAACCGTTTGACTGGATGCCAGTTGCCCTTCAGCTGCAAATACAGAACTATCCTGCAACGTCTCTCCCGCCGCCAAATCTATGTAGCCAATCTCAACCCAAGGTTGCGTCTTGTCATTATACTTTATTGCATTGCTAATGAGATTCATGAAGAGCTCGTTGATCTGAGAGCGATCGCAATTTGTCTGGGGAAGCGGACGGGGTAGACGAAATTCAATGTCGCTCTGGGGCCGAGATACGCTCAGCATCGCCAGCGTCTGTCGTACGACTTGGTCGATATCTACAGAGCGGTGAACAAGCTCCGCGCGACTGATGCGCGAACAGTGCAACAGCGAATTGAGCAGGCTTTCCATGCGCTGCGTTAGCCGCACTACGGTCTGTAGTTTGGAGACCCCATCGCCGTCTAGTACATCCTCGTAATCCTCCATGAGGAAGCTGGCGTAGTTGTGGATGCCCCGTAGCGGTTCTTTGAGGTCGTGGGACGCAATGTAGGCGAAGGAGTCCAATTCGTCGTTACTGCGCTGCAGCTCAATGTTCATAGAGGCCAGCTCATCCGCCTGTCGCAGCACAATACCCACAATCAGATTCCGTAACTCCACCACCGCGTCACGCTCAACTGGCTTCCAGGGTAGACAGCAGCCCCGCACGGTTTCTTGCCAGCGGTCAAACGACTTGCGCGGCGTCAGGTATAGGCTCCCGTCCGGTTGTTCTTGACTTGGCTTGTTGGGCTCTCCTCCCCAGTCCACCGTTTGGATCACCTCCGGGCGAAACCACAGAATAAAATTATGGTGAATTCGAGAGATTTCCAAGGCCAGTACACCGCTAGCGATCGCCTCGTATGACGCGGCAGGGGAATATGCCTCAGAAAGGGAGCGGGTTTCAAACAAGTTTTGCTGGATCTGCGGCTTTATCCAAGTCAGCAACAGATCTAGCTCTTCCTCCTCCGGAACCGCACCGACTTTGAGGCATTGCCCACCGCTAAAGACAGCAGCTCCGGTTGCGCTGACTAACGCCAGTAACTTCGGGCCTAGCTGGCCCATGCCGTCTAAGAACTGCTCGCTCTGGGAGAGGGTATTGACAACTTCGGTCTGCAGTGATTTGAGCTTGACTTTGTAGTCGGAATCTTCGCTTGCTGTTTTATTTACAAGCTCTGCAGACATCACCTGGCCCACAAACTGACAGGCTGTTCGGATGTCATAGGAAATATGCTTGGGCGACGAATGGTGGCAGGCAATGAGTCCCCACAACCGTCGACCCTGCATGAGGGAAATCGACATGGAAGCGGCCACTCCCATGTTTTGCATGTACTCCAGGTGAAGGGGTGATACGCTCCGCAGCACTGCAAAGCTTAAATCTGGGGGCTGGCCGGTGGATGGATTGTTGGGCGGCGTGATTGCGACGGGCTGGTAGTTAACATCGGGGATGAGACGGAGCCAGTTGAGCGCATAGAGGCGGCGCGCCTGCTGGGGAATATCTGTTGCTGGATAATGCAGACCCAAGTAAGCGGTGTCCTGGTTCGTGGCTTCGGCAACAACGCTACCCGCATTATCCTGGTCAAACTTATAGACCATAACGCGATCGAAGCCAGTGATCTGCCGAATATCTTGAACAACGACCTGGCACATTGCCAGTAGCGTTGGCGACTTCTGCAGACGGGTTATCGTTCCCTGCACCCGTTGGTAGAACGCTGAAAAATCGCCTGGGCCAAGGCCGGATTTCGGCTCTAGCTCCAGAAACACAACGTCATCTTGCGCGTGGACAATGCCATCAAAGGTGCGATGGCCCCTAGAGATTAGTCTGTGACCGCCTGCAGGTGGACATGGAATTGATATCTTGAGGGGATTGGTGCTCTCAAGATCCTCTTTTAGACAGCGCCGCACCTGCATGACCTGATCTGAGCCCAAGAAATCGAGCAAGGGCAGCCCTAGAACCTCTTGCGGATGCCGCCCAGTTACCTCGGCGAGATTATCGCTGACCTGACTGATCACTAACGCTGACCCCTGCAGTACCAGCAAAATGCCGTGGGGCTGAATTAGGCCAGGACTATGAATTTGCTCCTTATCGCAGTTTGTCAAGTTGGCCGCGTCCTGAGGCAGTTCAGTCACACTTTGATGGGTCACGCTTCACTTGGTTGTACGTTGATCTC
>JBARYO010000885.1:0-3329 GCA_049647905.1 Elainellaceae cyanobacterium
ATTGCGAATGGGGTCCAGGTCAATCAGGTTGGACTGGTTAATGCGGGTGATTACCGGGATGGCCCGTAGCCAGCGCCAGAAAGGAATTAGCAAAAAAATGTCGTACCAGCGCCACATCATGGTGTCCAGCCAGCTGGTATCGCTGTAGCGCCGCTGCAGCCACCAGGTGCGCGCCAGAAACTCAACCGCGAAAATGCCAATAAACCAAATATCGATCAGGATGAAGCGATCGGTAGGGATGCCGCTGAGGCCGAATAGGGGGGAGTCAATGCTGCGGTAGTAATTGGCCTCGAACAGGGGGCGAATTTCGCTGTTGAAGAAACCGATTTCTTCGGTGTAGTCTTGCTGGGACAGATACCCTTGGCTCCAAAAGGTCTCGAAGGCATCCTTCGACGACTCGAATTCCTGATTGGTCGCATCGCCGACGCGATCGCGAATTCGCGTTTTGATCCGCTCTAATGCCCCCGTCTTATCCGCCAGCTCAAACGGATTCTCGTCGATGATGGCCTCACTGCGGGTTTGGAGATCGGACAAGAGCTGCTGCACGGCTGGGGACGAGATGCCATCTTCCACCACCTGCTGCTCTAAGTCTTCCACCCGCTTTAGATAGGCGGCGGTGACGCGCTCCGGCTCCATACCTTTGAATTTGCCCCCATACCAGCGGGTGAACTCTGGAAAGAAGCGGAGATAGTAGTCCCGCAGCGGAACATAGCTGTAATCAAAGGCAACCAGCCCAAAATTCACCAGGGCGATCGCCGCCATGATTTTCTCGAACCAGCGATTTCGCCGCGCCTTGGGGGGCCGCTTCATCCCTTTGCCAGCGCGTCTAGATTGGGCAGGTTGAATCGCGGACATGGCTGTTAGATTAAGTACTGAGGACATTTGTATCCTTCACTGTACCTCTTGCAGGGGTAACACTCTAACCTTCTCTTCAGCAGATTATTTACCCATGACAACCCTGCCATCGCCGCTATCATCACCCTCGCCATCTCACCTCCCATCAGAACCCGGCCAGCATTGGCAATGGCGTGGCCAATCCGTTTACTACGTGCGCGCTGGAGTTCCCCAGGAGAATCGCCCGCCGCTGCTGCTGGTCCACGGCTTCGGAGCCTCAACAGACCACTGGCGTAAAGCGATCGCCCTCCTCAAAGACACCTTCGAGGTATGGGCTATTGACTTGCTAGGCTTTGGCCGCTCGACCAAGTCAGACCGGGTCTACGGGGGGGAACTATGGCGCGACCAGCTGCATGACTTTGTCACCGAGGTGATTGGTCAGCCTGCGGTGCTGACAGGAAACTCCCTGGGGGGCTACGCCTGCCTATGTGTCGCCGCCCAGCGGCCAGAATCCGCAGCGGGGCTGGTGCTGCTCAATAGCGCTGGCCCCTTTAGCGACACCGCACCCATCACTAAAAGCCTAATGGCTGAAGCCTGGGGCAGCTTAGTGCGCGGCATCCTGCGTCAGCCCTGGGCCAGCTTTTTGCTGTTCCAATACGTCCGTCAGCCCTGGATGATTCGCCGGACGCTGGAGCAGGTCTACCTTGACAAAGGCACCGTTACGGACCAGCTCGTTGATGATATCTACCGCCCGTCCTGCGATGTGGGCGCACTTCAAGTCTTTGCTTCGGTGTTCAGCTCTCCCCAGGGGGAGAACGTGGATGTGCTGCTCCAGCAGCTGCGCTGCCCCTTGCTGATGCTTTGGGGAGAAGGCGATCCTTGGATCCGGGCGCGGGATCGCAGCGCTAAGTTTCGAGAATTTTATCCCCAGCTGACGGAGCATTTCCTCAAGGCGGGGCACTGCCCCCATGATGAGGTGCCGGAGCAGGTCAGTGCTTTGCTAACCGCATGGGCCTTGGCAGAATGCACAGCCACAGACCAGCCCGCGTAGCCGCGTAGGGTGCCGTTAGCGCAGCGTAACGTAGGTAGAGTTACTCGGACCCCACAATCCGCTGATACAGCCAGCCCCCAGCGTAGAGACTGACGCCCAAAATCAACAGCGTCCCGACCCGAACCAGAGACGGACTCCCCTCAAGGTCATAGAGCAACACCTTGAGACCAGACGCCCCAAAGATAACCAGGGAGGATTGCCCCACAAGCTTGTCTCTGCGGCTGACGGCGATAGTCAGCAGCGAGACGGCGAACAAGCCCCAAACCAGAGAAATCAGCAGCCCAGAGTCCAGGGCCTTGACTGTCGCCACCATAAACGCCGAATGCCCCAGATAAAGCAAAGGTCTCTCCAACGCCATATCCGCCTCGGTCTCACGGCGACTCAGCAGTTCGTATCCGACATAAAGCACGGCGGCATAGGCAAAAAGCGCTGCGTTTCCCCAGGGGACGGTGACAACGTCTGTCCCGTTCGCTAAAAGCTGTAGAAAGCCCGCAACAAAAACAAACACCACAGAGAGGAGAATGGGCCAGAACGCTTTTTCGTTGTGGTCAAAGCGCGATCGCATCGCCCAAAGGACCGCTGGGCTCACCAAGGCCGCCCAGGCGAAATAGGCCTCTGGCAGGAGCGCGAAAAAGACGACGTGAACCGTGACCAAGCTACAGTAAGCGCTGACTAGAACGCCGCTGGCGCTGAGCGGGCGATCGCTAAGTCGGCGCTGGGCAACCCAGAATGCCGCATAAACCAGCGCTGAACTGAGCAGGGCGATGTAGGGTGCAAACTGAGGAATATGGGTGGATAGGAGCAGGTACTCCATCCCATAGAAATAAAACAGCGCACCGCCGTGGGCTATGGCCTCCCCTTGCCGCATCGACTGGCGATGACGGATGGAGTAGTAGACCGCTGTGGCAAGAAAAATGAGGAACTGAAGAAACTGGTAGGTGGCCGCCTGCCCCCAGAGATCTGAGCTAGCCGATAAGCGCCAGGCGACATCAAACCCAACGATGGCGAAGTAGAGCGCCACTATGTAGATGAGGCGGCGCGCTTCCCGCACCGAGAAGTAGCAAAACAGGAGGCTCCAGACCAGATAGTAGATCAGGACGTCGAAAATATCCCCCGAACTCGAGCGCACAAACAGCGGGAACGAATAGGCTCCTACGATGGCGAATAGGGCATAGACCGTCTGGCGGTATTTGCTGTGGAGCCAGAGGGCCAAAGCCGTAATGGCGACGATGCCGAACAGCACCGCGCCAATAGAAACCAGCTGGTAGTAGGCATGGGCCGTGTAGGTGGCAACGTACAAAATAACAACGCCTACGGCAGGCAAGAATGCCGCATAGTCCCGGCGATCGCGGGCCAAGCGCAATCCGATGGCGATCGCCACCACCCCAGCAACCAGCGCAATTCCAATCTGACGCCAAGGCGTGAGCCAGCCTGAGTCGTAAAT
>JBARYO010000886.1:0-5486 GCA_049647905.1 Elainellaceae cyanobacterium
TTGCACAATTTCAGGCTGACCCATCGCCGTGCAGGGACAAGTGAGTCCCTGCTGGTTGTCTGAGAGCGGCGAGACTGAGGAGAATACTGTCAGTCCGCCCATCCTTCACTATTTCCGATAATGTCTATTACAAAACTAAGCCGTTTCAAGATCACAAAACATTAAGCTGATGACCTATTTCAATATCGAAGGTGCGATCTGAAACTCTTACCCTGAAAGGAACTCAAGGTTCTGGCAGCGCAATTTGTGTCGGAATTTATTAAATGTCAACCTGCGAAATTTAGGGTCTAGAAATGCTCTTGTGAGGGCCACCGAAACCGTCAACTGCTCTGGACGGCACTGGTTGCCTAGAAGGTGATTGCTAGAATAGCCGTGGTGCATTGGTCTTAAGCTATGAGATGTCCACACTGCCAGAGCGAGGAGACCGTGGAAAACGGTACAGCAACTCTCAAGGATGGAAGTACGCAGCAACGCTATCTGTGTCGGAGTTGTGGCAAACGATTCAACGAGCGGACTAACACTGCGATGGCCAGATTGAGAACATCCTCACAGGTTGTGGCAGCAGCTATCAACGTGCGCAGTGAAGGTCTGGGAGTACGGGCAACAGGACGCTCATTCGGTAAGTCCCACTCCACCATCATCAACTGGGAGCGGCGCTTGGCAGCGAAGGTAGATCAGTGGTCTCCACCAGCACCAGAGGGCATTGATGTGACGCTGGAAGGCGATGAGGTGTACACCCAAGTGGGTGAGAACCTTCCCCCCCAGTGAAAGCGAAGGCTGGACCATCCACTTTATTGACCGGGAGAGCCGCTACTGGGTCAATGCTCAGGCGGGTCAAAAGCGCGAGGAACTGTTTGAGAGGGGGACGACAGCTACCTGGGCTTGGGCAAAGTCAGCTCAGTTCATTCGCTGGTTCACAGATGGGGAGCGCCGCTACGCCCTGGCATTGTGGAAGCTGGCGAGCGTTCGGCTAAAGCGGGGCGAGGCCCACCGCAGCTACAGACGCCGCAAAGTATGGCGCAGAGGCTTGGAAGTAGCGATGAAAATCAAGGGGTCTCAGGGTAGACGGCGAGTGATGTGGGTGAAGCCGGAGCATCCGTACACAGCGACTAGCCCAGCCAATGAGGTTCATGCCAACCACAATGAGGCCCAGAACTCAGCGCTCAGACGACGCGCAAGTGTCTACAGAAGACGGCAGAATCTATATGCCAAGAAGGTTCAAGCTTTGCAGCGGGTATTGGATGTGCAGCGCCTGATCCACAATTGGGTACGGCCTCACTGGGGGCTTGACGGAAATACGACACCGGCTATGGCGATCGGCTACTGTAATCGTCCAATCTCAACCCACGAATTACTGACCACACAGGGGCTAAGCTCCATCACCTTTTAGAAAACCAGTGCCCTCTGGACGCTCCCTTGATAGAATTAGCCTAACGGCGACGTACCTCAGCGGCGCCTTTTTACTGACTAGCGATCTGCGAGGGTCAGAGAACCTAACAGCTGAGCAGTTCACAGGCGATCGCCCACCACTCCTATGCAACGTAGCGCTACCGTCTTACCTCACAGGGCTCGACCCCGATCACGATTGCGACCAGATGCCTCAAGCGCTGAGCGATCGCCTCAACATCCCCCTAGAACAAGCCCAACAAATAGTAGACGAAGCCTGCCAAAGGCAGTGGGACTAGTGAGCTAGGCTATACGGGTATTAATCGAGCGCTATAAATTACCGCCCATGAGTCGGGATGCCCTGATTATCGGAATCAATCGCTACGACCGCGAGGCGCTGGATGGCTTAACCGTTCCATCAAAGGACGCGGAAAGGGTTGCCCAGATGCTAGACCAGCATAGCGCCTTCCGCATTACGCGGCTTCCCGAATACACCGACGCCAACGGCAACCGGAAAGTTGGCAAGCAAACTAAGGTCACTGTGGATGACCTAAGAACCGCCATAACTCACCTCTTCACTCCCGATGGCGACAATATCCCAGAAGCAGCGCTGCTCTACTTCTCAGGCCACGGCCTGCGGGAAAACGAGCAAGGCTATTTGGCCACTAGCGACACTGACCCGAACAACGCTGCCCCAGACCAAGGAATCTACGGCTTCCCCTTACAGGAGCTGCGATCGCTCCTAGAAGCTAGCCCAGTTAAGCAGCAGATTGTGTGGCTGGACTGCTGCCACGGCGGGGCGCTGCTGGACTTTGCGGCAGTGGACCCAGGCACTCAAGGCGGACGCGATCGCTGCCTCATCACGGCATCACGGGAATTTGAGGCGGCCTACATTAACCACGAAGGGAATTCCAGTGTGCTGACGGCGACGCTGCTGACGGCGCTGGACCCAACGAAAAAGCCCGTAGGAAAGGTATACGCCGCTGGCCTGGTTGACGAGGTGCAGGCGGCATTGGCCAACGAACCCCAGGTGACGCTGGGACATGTGACGGGCGATCGCCGCCGACAAACCTCGCTCTACCAACCAGGGCTATTTCATTCTAAAAACTTGCTTAAGGATATTGAAACCTAAGCGACACAGCCGCTGGGCTTGAGCCATGTTCTTGAACCGATGGTCTCGATACAAATTCAAGGCTAAGTTGCGGGCTAAGCGTGAAAAGGGTCAGGCACAATGCCTATTTGTGGCGTTGTCCAGCGGTTCGTCTTGGGTCGGGTAGCTCTGCAAATGCACGAACGATGGCAAGTTCACTCATTGTTGAGGCAGATATAGTCTACCTCTGAGATTACCTGCACAGTCTTGGTCTGTCTAGGCACAGTCTTGGTCTGTCTAGAATGAAATAGCCCTGCTGCACTACCCCCCTCAATCCCCCTGCGTCCGCAGGGCGTAGGGGAGTTAGAGGGGGTGAAGCAAGAGCGTAATGCTTCACCCGACACGTTTCAAACATCCTCTTAGTAATTCCAGACGCGCTTGCCTCGCAAATCGATGTGGACAAACCCTTTCCTTGCCCCCCGGCCAAAGCCGCCCTTCCAGCGCCCCTTGTTGTACCACTCTGACTCAAATCGCTTCTGCATCTCCCAAATTGAGCCGCCCATGGGACGAAAATCTACCCCATAGCCATTGGGATGGTTGGGGGCGCGAGAGCCGATGCGCGTGTTGACGTGCCAGGGACGGTACCAGGAGTTGATGCCAAGGGGTGACCCCCACCAATCGCGGATGTCATCCAGCTGTCGGGCGGCAAGAATGACGTTCTTCTTGACCTGGGTGCTCGCTGGAATCCGCTCCCGCTCCCGCAGCGTTACTTCACCAACGGTAAAGTACTTTGAGACGGGGGCTTTCCAATTGCTCCAATTGACCTCATTCCACTCGGGAAGCTTGACGAGCTTCGTCTTAGGCTCCTCTTGCCAGGGCAGATGCCAATGCCCGCCAAACAGGTACCAGGTGCCTGCCCCGTGAGCGATATCCACCTGAAAGTGCCCCCCCATGTCGGTGCCAGCATCTCGCTCTTCCACGCGGGTGACTTTGTAGACTTTGCCCTTCGAAATTTTTAGCTTGCGATCGCTGGTCAGCAGATCGGATTGAATCCGATAGTCTTTCTTTAGCCAAGTGTTCTCAAGTGCCCTAATTTCGTCGACCATGGATATTGTTGCCTCTAGTATTGTTGTGTTATCTCAGAAAATATGTTTTCCAAATATATTTTCTACAGTAGGCAACCTGACTCCATTTTTATAGTACCCAGCCGTGTACCTTAGCGAAGCGTAACGTTTGGGGTCCGTTCTAGACAGGTGCAGTATCCCCTCCGGAACTACCAAAGCGAGGCTGCCACGTCCACCTTGCCCCAGTCATTCCCCGAAAATCCCACCTGTCCAACCCGCAATCGACGCACTATCCTAGAGAACAGAGAGAGGAGGCGAGGTGGTTGCGGGCCGTAAGGCCTGAGGAAAGTCCGGGCTCCCCAAAGACCAGACTTGCTGGGTAACCCCCAGTGCGGGTGACCGTGAGGATAGTGCCACAGAAACATACCGCCAGCGGAAGTTAAAAGGCATGTGCTTTAGGCTTTGCGGGTAAGGGTGCAAAGGTGCGGTAAGAGCGCACCAGCAGCATCGAGAGGTGCTGGCTCGGTAAACCCCGGTTGGGTGCAAGGTCGAGGAACAATGGTTGGTCTTTTCCCTGTTCCGCGTTTGAGAACCGCTTGAGGCGTGCGGTAACGTACGTCCCAGATAGATAACCGCCCTCCGTCAGGAGAACAGAACCCGGCTTATGTCCTCCTCCCTCTATTTTTTGCATGACGATTTACCATGACCTCTCTTCCAGAGCCGCGCCAGCGATCGCTACAGCAGCTCATCACCAAGCTGGGCCTCACTGATACCAGCGCCATTCAGTGGCCATTGGTTGACCAGGCTTTGACCCACGCCACGGCCTCGGCCACGCACAACTACGAGCGGCTAGAGTTCGTGGGGGATGCTGTTGTGCGGTTGGCGACGGCGTCGTTTTTGTTTGCGACCTACCCCCATCTGCCGGAAGGAGAGCTGTCGGCTATCCGCGCTGTGCTGGTGAGCGATCGCCTTCTGACCCAGCTGGCCCAGCGCTACGGACTCTCCCGCTATGTCTCGATGAGCGCCAGCGCCGCCGCTGATAGTTCCGCTCAAAACACCATCGCGGCGGCTGCCTTTGAAGCTCTCCTAGGTAGCCTCTATCTCAGTACAGGCGACTTATCGCTAGTCCATCCCTGGCTCAATTGCCACCTACAGGCGTTTGCAGAAACGATACGGCAAGACCCAACCCACCAAAACTACAAAGGCGCGCTGCAGGGCTTGACCCAGGGGCGCTACCAGGTACTCCCTGACTACCGAGTGATGGAAGTGATCCTAGTGCATGGGCATCCAGAGCGGTTTGTGGCCCAGGTGTGGCTGCAGGGCAAGGTGTGGGGGGAGGGCAAAGGGCCATCCAAGAAGCTGGCGGAACAGGCGGCGGCCCAGAAGGCGCTTACCGCGCTACAGCAGGAATAGTCGTGGGGCAACGCCAACGCCCGCGATGCAGGTTAGCGCGCAGCTTTGTGGGTAGGCAGTTGACCCTTGAGCCAGTAAGTACACATATTGCCTTTTCCCTTAATGTTGACTAGGCCACGCCTTTCCAAGACGTAGCGATCGCGCAGCCGCAGCCATACGGCTTCCGTCACCTGAATCCCTCCTGGTTCCCCCTGGGACTCCATGCGGCTGGCGATGTTGACGGCATCTCCCCACAGGTCATAGACAAATCGCTTGCGGCCAATGACTCCGGCCACAACAGGGCCGGTATTGACGCCGATGCGGATGCTGAGGGGCAGGTTTTGCTGCCGCCCCAGCTCCGCGATTGCCTGCCGCATGTCCAACGCCATATTTGCGATCGCTTCTACATGGCTTTGGGAGATATCTGGAATGCCGCCCACCACCATGTAGGCATCGCCGATGGTCTTAATTTTCTCCAGACTGTGCTTGTCCGCAAGCTGGTCAAAGGCAGAAAATATCCGGTTGAGCAAATCCACAACGTCATGGGGCAGCAT
>JBARYO010000887.1:0-2355 GCA_049647905.1 Elainellaceae cyanobacterium
CCGCAATATTTGTCTTAGATTTTTATTATTTATACCTTACCCAGCCACCAAGATTCTTAGCGCCTGGAGTTGCTTCTCCATCTGCTCTACCTTTGCTGACAGCCGTTCCACCTGCCCCGTCAGCGTATCGGCACTGCCCTTGTCGAGATAGAGGGCGATCGCCTCATGGACAATCTGAGCAGGCCTACGACCT
Source organism: Elainellaceae cyanobacterium (assembly GCA_049647905.1). Taxonomy (GTDB): domain Bacteria; phylum Cyanobacteriota; class Cyanobacteriia; order CAKZMO01; family CAKZMO01; genus JBCCAG01. The sequence continues at coordinate 194 of JBARYO010000887.1, forward strand.
GTGCGGTTAGCCAGCTTCTCAATTTCATCGCGCCACTCCACCGGGACCCGAGTGCCCACCATAGGGTTATGTGCCACTGATATCTCCTGCTATCATTGTTATCCCTTACCCATAGGGTTCCCAGGGCAAATGCGATAACAAAGATAGCGGTGTTTTCTCAATAAGCCCTATTATTTTTCAATAAGATAATCTAAATTGCCCACTTTCCATCCGTGAACGACGGAATGCGGGTTGTAGCCTCAAAAACTGTAGGAAAAATCTAGGAATTTCCTATTGTTGGGTAGACTGGTACTGGTGTTTTAAGTAGTGGGTCATGACGGCAACTTTGCCTGTTCGCCTGAGCAATGCAACATATCGCAGTCGGGAGCACCTGACCCCAGATGAGGTGAACCGGTTGATTGATTGCGCGGGTAGTGTGGGCCGTCATCCTGAACGCGATCGCGCTCTGGTGCTGTTAATGTTTCGGCATGGTCTGCGGGTAGGGGAGGCGTTCTCGCTGCGCTGGGATGCGATCGTTTTGGAGAACGGCACTATCACGATTCAGCGGCTGAAGCAGCGGGCAAAGACGCTGAGGTTTTCGACGCACCGGCTGCAGTCTGATGAGGTGGAAATGCTTAAGGTCTTGCAGGAGCGATACCCAGAGAGTCGCTTTGTATTTCCTAATGAGAGGGGTGGGCCGCTCAGCCACGATGCGATTTCCAGAATCGTTCGGCGGGCTGGGGAGCGGGCGGAGATTCCGCTACCGGTGCATCCCCATATGCTGCGGCATAGCTGTGGGTATTATCTAGCGGAGCAGGGGTTGCCGACGCGGGATATTCAGGAGTATCTAGGGCACAAGAGCATTACGGATACGGTGCGCTATACGGCAGCGAATCCGGCGCGGTTTGACCGGATTTCCTGGAAGCAGCTTATTGCTGAAGCTGAAAGTAAATTCTTTTGAGGACGAAGTGGATATCTTCGCTTTAGCTTGAATTATATAGGTAGTTCTGAGAAAACTATGGACTCAAATACGGTTCAGGAGGTTGAGAGAATGGGTTGTTTGTTTCTAATACTGAAAAGGAAACACTTTGCTGTTGGATTGGGGATGCTACTGTCAAGCTTTCTAGCCTCTCCAGCAATTGCGGCTGAACTGCTGCTCAATCCAAGAGCGGTTAATGTTAGCCGCTTAATTGCTGGTCAATCCCCTACCCGGGTTATTTCAGATCGCGTAAATGTAAGAAATCTTTCAACCACTGTAGGTAACGGGGGATTTGTCTTCGCGCGTCTTGACGAAGGAGATGAAGTTTATGTTTTGAGCTGTGAGGGGTTCAATGAAGGATATTTCTGGGTTAGAGTCTGGATTCCAGAAATTGGAGAGACTGGATATGTTGTCGCTGAGTACCTACAGAACAACTACCAGCGTATTTGCGATCGCACTCGTCGCTATTAATCGCGTAAAATCTAGGGGCTCAGAAGGGAGTATATGATACAAGTTCCTGCATACCTACCTGCATGCTGAGCTGATTCTCTTGGGGTGGGAGGATTCCATTCCCAGGCAAAAGGAACAGAAGCACTGTTCATTGTGTACGTTTCATCCTCTAACGCTTCCACAACCGCCAAACAGGTTAGCTGATCGATATCTGGTTCGGAGAAGGCCCGTAAACTGCCGTTCTCATGAGCTATACCTAAGTTTTCTATCTGAGTAGATACGTGGTCAATATCGACTTGAATAGGTGCATCGTAATCGGGGCCTACCATATCGGCTATTGCCCTTTCGGTAGTTAGCGAAAGTAGTACACAGGCAATTAATGTCACTCTGCTGTCTAGCATATGGGGAGAGCTTGAGCAAGCTTGTAGAGGTATCTACCTTTTACAGACACCGTCTGGATAAATCCGGATGACGATCGCTCTTCCAGCACAAAGACATTCCCGATGAAACACTAACGCAGGGATTCCTAGTCTACGCCTTCAACCACCGGCATCAAGGCACGCTGCGCTCTCCGGCCTTGACACCTGCTAACTGGTCAAACCGAACCGCCCAATGGGGCGTTATAAGACCGCGTTGCGTTGGTGTTATAGAAGTCGCCGTAAAACCCAGCCGCTTTAGGGGTGGGATATAAGGCGGTGAGCGTAGCGAACATATGCAAAACCCCTGCTGTGACTGGGATTTGCTATAATAAAGG
>JBARYO010000888.1:0-1881 GCA_049647905.1 Elainellaceae cyanobacterium
CGTAGTTATAGACTCCGCGACAAACCTCAAGCCAAGAGACCATGCGGGCTTCTTGCTCAATAGACGGATAAATTCTGTAGGAGTAGTTCAAAGTAAGCATACCCAAATTATAGCAATTAAGGAGTAGCGTGTTACTCCTTAATTGCTCGCCTATGGCTCACGCGCCTTTCATCCCGACGCTGATGCTGCGCATACAGCACGGGACTTCTCGTCTAAAAGTTAAACGAAATCATTTCGACTTGAGCCATGGCCGCTATCCGGGCATCCCACTGTCATATCCCCCAAAACGGACCAGAACTCCATAAAATAGTCCCACATGCCATTTCACTTTGAGAGTGGCCCGATGAAATTACTCGTCATGAACGCGGGATCCAGCAGCCAAAAAAGCTGCCTCTATGAGCTGATGGACCCGCCGTCAACCCCTCTAGCCCCGATTTGGAGCGCTAGCATCGACTGGACCTGTGCCGATGGCGCGAGCCTCCGCGTTGAGACGGCAGACTATACCGACAATATTGCTTTGGATCACGCCGATAGACGGCGGGGCTTGACGCAACTGCTCGACACCTTGTGGCGTGGTGACACCGCAGTCATCGACGGCCCAGGTGCTGTGGATGGGGTGGGCCACCGCGTTGTCCACGGCGGCAGGAACTATCACGAGAGCGTCCGCATCACTGATGAAGTCAAAGGGGCGATCGCTGACCTAATTCCCCTAGCCCCCAGCCACAACAGCGCCAATCTAGAGGGCATCACCGTGGCCGAGCAGCGGTTAGGCCCTGGGGTGCCGCAGGTCGCGGTATTCGATACGGCCTTCCATGCCCATATGCCCCAGCCCGCCCAAATGTATCCGGTGCCCTATCGCTGGTTTAAAGCGGGGATTCGTCGCTATGGGTTTCATGGCATTAGCCATCAGTATTGCGTGCAGCGTACGGCGCAGCTTATGGCGCGCGATGTCGATACGCTGAAGCTGATCACCTGTCACTTGGGCAACGGCTGCTCGCTGGCGGCGGTCAATCAGGGCCACAGTGTGGATACAACCATGGGGTTTACTCCCCTAGAAGGGCTGATGATGGGAACGCGCTCGGGCTCCATAGACCCTGGCGTGTTGATTCACATGGTGCGATCGCAGAATTACACCATTGAGCAGCTCGATCACTTGCTCAATAAAGAATCGGGGCTAAAGGGCGTCTCCGAACTCTCCAACGACATGCGCCAGATTCAGCAGGCCATTGAGGAGGGCAACCCCCAGGCAAAGATAGCCCTAGATCTGTTTATCCATCGGCTGCGGGCTGAAATTGGAGCGATGCTGATGGCCTTGGGTGGATTGGATGCCATCGCCTTTACCGGGGGGATTGGGGAGCACAGCGCCGAGGTGCGGCGACGGGCTTGCGAGGCGCTAGGGTTCTTGGGCTTGGCTTTAGATGATGACAAAAATAGCCAGGTCACGGCAGATGCGGACGTGGCGGCCCCAGAGTCGAAAATTCGAGCAGTGGTGGTGACGGCTCGGGAAGAATGGGCGATCGCTCAAGACTGCTGGGCGCTGCTGCAGTAGCGGGGCGATCGCCGGGTATGGACATGGACTAGCGCGTCTAAGTGGCCTGACGTTCCGCTTTGTCCTGGTGGATTTCTTCAATGAGCTGCCCCAAATCGGCTACGCTGGCCTGGTATACCGTGCCGCAAAAATGACAGGTGGCTTCAGCGCCGTCGTCTTTGGCGATCATGTCTTCGAGGTCATCAATACCGAAGAGCTTGATTGCCCCCAGCATGCGCTCAAAAGAGCAGCCGCAGTGGAAGCGAATCATCTGGGTCTCCGAGAAGATATGCAGCCCCATATCCCCCAGCAGCTGTTGAAAAATTTGCGGCAGCGACTTCCCGGCCTGCAGC
>JBARYO010000889.1:0-4530 GCA_049647905.1 Elainellaceae cyanobacterium
ACAGCCACCACCTCAAACAGGTATTCCACCGGCTTGAAGGTCAAAAAGCTGAGGGCTAGGTCACTATAGCTTGACTCATACACGGCGTAGAACTCAAAATCTTCCACCATCGCTTCCTGCAGGCCGCTCACCACCGCAATCCACAGGCCCATCAGCGACAGCGGCGACAGCTGTGCCTGACGCCAAGCGCCGAACTCCATTGCCCAAACGCGATCGCCCATTGAAAACATCCCCCCAAAACAGCGTGAACTCAGTGCAGGTTGAGTAGGGTTGGCGGCAGGTGCGCCTCTAACGATTTTTAGTTTACGGAGAAACGAGGAAAATGGGAGGCGGTTATCCTCAGTTTTTTTCGATGGAACGCCTCAGTTCTATTGATAGATCCCAATGGACCTCTAGCTAGGAGTAATTCGTAACCTATTGGTGCAGGGCCGCGAATCGAGAACCATCATCGCCAACTCAAAGACCAATCCAATGGCTGTCTATTGCCCCGTGCACCCCGCAACACTGGGCCAACTACAATTCAAGACAGAGACCCTTGCTATTCATTACCGGCAGCAGACCACGTTGTGCTACAACATGTACACACCTGGCCCAGTCTCAAATCTTGTAAGGGTAAGGTTTAACCCAGGAGAGAGACTATTCGTGAAGATTCTCGGAATCTCGGCGTACTATCACGACAGCGCTGCGGCCCTACTTGTAGATGGCGTCATCGTCGCCGCTGCCCAAGAGGAGCGATTTTCCCGCAAGAAGCACGATGCTCGCTTCCCGCAAAATGCCGTTCGCTACTGCCTCCATGCCGGTGGCCTAGACCTGCGGGAAATCGACCACATCGTGTTCTACGAAAAGCCCCTGCTCACCTTCGAGCGGCTCCTGGAAACCTACCTCTCCTACGCGCCCCGTGGCTTTGGCTCCTTCTTAGCCTCCATGCCCGTCTGGCTGAAGCAAAAGCTCTATCTCAAAACCCTCCTGAGGAAAGAGCTCGCTGAGATTGGCAACTGTAAGCCCACACAGCTGCCCTCGGTACTGTTTACCGAGCACCACCAGGCCCATGCCGCTGCAGCCTTCTTCCCCAGCCCATTTGAGCAGGCGGCGGTGCTGTGCCTTGATGCCGTTGGGGAATGGGCCACCACATCGGCCTGGCTGGGGCAGGGCAACCAGCTCACCCTCTCCTGGGAGCTGAATTTTCCCCATTCTCTGGGGATGCTGTACTCCGCCTTTACCTACTACGCCGGATTCAAGGTGAACTCTGGGGAGTACAAGCTCATGGGGCTGGCTCCCTATGGGGAACCCAAGTACGCCCAGCTGATTCTTGAGCATTTAATTGACCTGAAGCCGGACGGCACCTTCCGGCTCAATATGGAGTACTTCAACTTTGCCACCGGGCTGACCATGACCAACAAGCGGTTTGACCACCTGTTTGGCGGGGAGCCCCGCAAGCCGGAGAGCAAGCTGACCCAGCGGGATATGGATTTGGCGGCATCGGTGCAGCAGGTGACCGAAGAGATTGTGTTTCGGCTAGGCTGCACGCTGCATAAAGAGCTGCAGCAGCCCTACCTCTGCATGGCGGGGGGCGTGGCGCTCAACTGCGTGGCCAATGGACGGCTGCTGCGCAAAGGCCCCTTCAAGGATATCTGGGTTCAGCCTGCAGCCGGAGATGCGGGCAGCGCGGTGGGGTCGGCCCTGGCCGTGTGGTATCAGCATCAGGGCAACCCTCGCTCCGTCGCCCAAGCCAACGGCAAGCCCCAGGATATGATGCAGGGGGCCTATCTGGGGCCGAGCTTTTCCCAAGCTGAGGTGGAAGGATATCTCGATGCGGCCAGTGCAGTGTACCAGAGCCTTGGGGATGACGACCTGCTGGCCACCGTAGCGGACCTATTGGCGGCGGGTAACGTGGTGGGCTGGTTTCAGGGGCGGATGGAATTTGGCCCCCGTGCCCTGGGCGATCGCTCTATCTTGGGTGACCCCCGCAGCCCCGCGATGCAGTCGGTGATGAACCAGAAAATCAAGTTCCGCGAGTCGTTTCGCCCCTTTGCCCCCTCTATCCTGGCGGAGCGGGTCTCTGACTATTTCGATATCCAGCACAATAGCCCGTACATGCTGATGGTGGCCCCGGTGCATGAGTCTCAGCGAGTTGCTCTTACCCCCGATCAGCAGCAGCTCCAGGGCTTTGACGGCCTTAAGGTGGCCCGCTCCACCATCCCGGCGGTAACCCATGTGGACCAGTCGGCGCGGGTGCAAACGGTTCATCCCGAGACCAATCCAAGGTACTATGGCTTGCTGAAGCAGTTTGAGCAGCGGACCCAAACGCCAATTTTGATCAATACGTCCTTTAACGTGCGGGGAGAGCCCATTGTCTGTACTCCAGAGGATGCCTACCGCTGCTTTATGCGGACGGCAATGGATTACCTAGTGGTGGAAAACTGCCTTTTGGATAAGGAAAAGCAGCCGGATAGGCCAGATACGACGGATTGGCAAACTGAGTTTGAGCTGGACTAATACCGAATGGATACGAAGATGCACATGCTGAATCACCCCCGGCTGTCGCCGTCCCCCTTGCTAAGGGGGACTACAGGGAGATCGATATGCGCAACAATCTGTGGAGTTAGGGCAGGACGCGACTATGCTAGCTGAATCCGCCGAAACCGCCCCAGTGACCCGCAAGCAATTGCGCCAGTTTGGCTTGATTATGGGGGTGTTTATTGCCCTGCTGTTTGGCATTATCTTTCCCTGGCTCCATGGCGGGAGCCTGCCCTGGGAGCCGTCCTATTCTGCGCCAGCCTGGATCTGGGGCATTGCTGGCGTCTTCTGGAGTCTGGCCCTGATTGCGCCCCGGCTCCTTGGCCCGGTTTACACCATTTGGATGAAAATTGGCGCTGTTTTAAGCTGGGTCAATACCCGCATTATTTTGGGCCTCGTGTTTTACGGCATGGTCACCCCCATGGCCGCCATCATGCGGCTGCTGAAGCATGACCCCATGGCGCGCAGCCTAGATGCCTCTCTAGCCAGCTATCGCAACGTCCGGCCTAGCCCCGCCATTGATATGGAGAAGCCCTATTAAATGCTGATGTCCTTTTTTGAATTGCTGGGCGACCTGTGGGGATTCCTCAACGCCCGCAAAAAGTACTGGATGCTGCCCCTAATTGTGACCCTGCTGCTGGTGGGGGCGCTGATTGTCTTTACCCAGGGCTCTGTGCTGGCGCCGTTTATCTACACCTTGTTTTAGGACCAGCCCATGAAGGCGATCGCATCCTGGCTTAAGGTGGGCTTTTATAACGTTGTGGTGCTGCTGGTGCTGCTGGAGGTGGCGAGCTTTGCGGCATCGGTGACGGGCTTTCGCGGCCTCAACCACTACACCTCCTACTATCTGGCTATCGTCAACCGCTTTCGGGCAGAGCCGCTGGTGCGTCGAGGGCAGTGGTATACCGAGTTTGAAGACTGGGGCACCTGGCACCGCGAAAATGCCGTGACGCGCCACAGCTCCACCTGCTTTTCCGCCACCTACCGCTCTAACGACTACGGCGCAAGAGACCGCGATCGCCCGCTGCAGTCTGACGACGACCGGATTGTGTTCCTGGGAGATTCTTTTATTGAGGGCTGGGGGGTGAACGCAGAGGACCGGCTGACCGACCAGCTAGAGGGCCAGCTTGCGACGCCAGTGCTGAACTTCGGCGCTGCCTTTCACACCGGCCCGCTTCAGTACGACATCCACTACCGGCAGATTGCGTCTGAGTTCTCCCACAACCAGGTGATTGTTGGCCTACTCCCCGCTAACGATTTTACCGACAACGATGCCCGCTACTGGCGGCAGGAGCGGAGCGGAGAATTTCAAACCCGCTATCGCCCCTACTACGACAAAACGGGGGACCCCTATTCTGCCCTCTACCTGGTGCCAAAGCCCGATGGCGTTCGGCAGATGCAGTCTAACGAGGTGGAGGATCTGACCGTTGACGGGTTCCTCTACAACAACACCTGGAGCTACTACGTCTTCAAGCGCCTGGGGAAACTGCAGGGCGATCGCGCCATTGCCCGTGAGTATAGCGGCTACGACGATGCCGAGAGGCGGCAGATTCGTCCCGTGCTGTCGTCCTTGGAGCAGATACAGCAGCAGGCTGAGGCCCAGGGCGCGACCCTAACGCTGGTGCTGATTCCGGCCATAGATGACTTTGCGCGGCAGACACCGGGGGAACTGCTGACCATTCAGCCCATCTTCAGGCGGTTTGCCAAGCAGCGCGGCATTCGGCTGATTGACTTGCTGGAGGAGATGCCGAAGGTGGAGCCCGATTATCGGAGCTACTACCACGCCTGCGATCGCCACTGGTCGCCCTATGGGAATCAGGTGGCGGCAGAGGCGATCGCAAAGCGACTGGCGGGTGATTGAGGCACTATGCGGCTTGCTGGTCTGTCTGCTCGATGAATTCTTGGAAGAGCTGAAAGAATTTTTCGAATCCGGCTTTTTCGTCATGGCAGGAGAGGATGAGCTTGACCCAGCTGGTGATGCTGGTGACGCCGAGCTTATCTTGCAGCCAGGGC
>JBARYO010000890.1:0-2064 GCA_049647905.1 Elainellaceae cyanobacterium
TCAAGCCGAGAGACATTGCGGCTGCTCAAGTTATCAATGCCCGTGGAATTTCGGGTACTCAAATTGCCTGTGGAGCCGAGGTAGCGGGGATGTGGGAAACCATATCTAGCCAACTGGCCGAGAAGCAGGAACCTCATCGGGTGACCGATGAAGCCCGCGCTCTATCGCGTCAGCGATGAGCGTCGGGAGTCTTCACTGAAGCCCAAACTTATGAATAACGGTAAGCTCAATGTCTGCTCCGAAAAAAGCACCATATGCAAGCGATCGCCCAAAAGGGTAAAGGTTGCCAACTAGTAACACCCTGAAACAATACTATTCAGATCCCTTTTGGAGGGGGTCTGAGGGACGCAACCGTCCCTCAGCGGGGGTTTGGGGGCAAGCCGCCCCCGAGGCGATCGGTTCAAATATTGATGTAATGCGCCATCTCCCAATCCGTCACCCGCGTACTAAACTCCGCCCACTCCTGCTCCTTAAACTCCAAAAATGTCTTCGTCCCCAACTCCCCCATCATCCCCAACAGCAGGTCATCCTGCTTAAACGCCACCATCGCCTCAAACAGCGACCCCGGCAGCGTCTCCAAATCCGAAAACTCCACCCCACGCGAGAACAAATTCTCGTCAATGCGATCGCCCGGATCCATCTGCTTCTCCATCCCGTCTAGCCCCGCCGCCAAGATTCCCGCTAGCGTCAAATACATCGTCGCCGCCCCATCCACCAAGCGACATTCAAACCGCCCGGCTTCTGGAATCCGCAGCATGTGGGAGCGATTATTGCCGCCATAGGAGATGTAGCGCGGCGTCCAGGTGCTGCCCGAGGACGTGGTGCGGGCCTGCAGTCGCCGGTAAGAGTTCACCGTCGGGGCAAACAAGGCAGTCAGCCCCTTGGCGTGGGCCATCACCCCCGCCAAAAACTGATAGCCCAGAGGCGACAAGCCCCCCTCATCAGCCCCCTCATCAAAGACATTAGTCTCCCCCTGCCACAGGCTGTTGTGCACATGGCCGCCGCTGCCCGTAATGTGGCTAAACGGCTTGGGCATAAAGGTGGCCACTAAGCCCCGCTGCTCCGCTAGGGTTTTGACCATGTACTTGAAAAACACATGGCGATCGCCCGTCGTGCGCGCATCGGCATAGCCCCAGTTGAGCTCAAACTGGCCGTTGGCGTCTTCGTGGTCGCACTGGTAGGGCTCCCAGCCTAGGTCTTCCATGTAGCCCACGACCTGCGAAATCAAATCAAACTGACGCATCAGGTTGAGCTGGTCGTAGCAGGGCCGCTCGGCGGTGTCGCGATCGTCGGCGACGGCATAGCCTGTATCGGTTTGCTTCAGCAGAAAGAACTCGGCCTCCACCCCCGCTTTGTAGGTGTAGCCTAGCTCAGCGCATTGATCTATCACCTGGTTTAAGATTGTGCGCGGCGCGGCAGGGAAAGGCTGCCCTTCAAAATACACATCGCTAGCCACCCAGCCCACCGTGGGCTCCCAGGGCAATTGAATCAGCGAAGCAGGGTCGGGGATGGCGGCAATTTCTGCGGCCTCGGGGCCAAGACCTAGGTTAGAGGCAAAGGCAGCGAAAAAAGCGCCGTCTTTCTCCACCGAGGCAATTTTAGCGGCGGGGACGAGCTTGGCGCGGGTGCCACCGAGCAGGTCTGTATAAGAGACCAGAAAAAACTTAAGGCCAAGCTCTTTAGCTTTTTCTTCTAGGGGGCTTGTCTGCTTTAGAGTTCCAACCATAATGTTTTGCCGGGGCAATGGTTCTGAGGTGTTGACCCCAGTAAACCAAGCCTAGGTAGCCCTATTTGTAGCGACAGCTACGGGTTGCCCGCCGGATCAGCCCTTTAATTAAGGGCGAGTATTTGGGGGCGATCGCTTGGACATTCTGGTTATTCAAAGTAGCGAAGATGACCCCATCGGTCTGCTGGGAGAGTTCTTAGAAGCAAAAGGAGCTAGGCTTCACCCCTGGCTACCGCTACAGCAGGCCCAGGTTCCTGTGGCCAGCGACTACCAAAGCCTAATCGTGCTCGGCGGCTCTATGCACGCGGGGGACGACAGCGGCTTTCCCCACCTGCGCC
>JBARYO010000891.1:0-4788 GCA_049647905.1 Elainellaceae cyanobacterium
TTTGACAACCTGCTTTCATGACTTGGCTAACATCTCTAAACCATATATTTATTAAGAAACTTATTCTTTGACATAGCAAATACCAGCATCCAGCTTACGACGAAACTCAAACAAGCGATTGTAGTTACTGAAGAGATCGATACAGCATCTAGAACTTTGGGGTAAAGATTCGATATAAATAGGCGCACAGAGCGAACGACAAGCGGATGGATCAAATAAATTCCGAGGGAGCATTGCCCCAAACTGATTGCGACCTCACCAAATATGTTTTTTTGCTTAATAAGCGTGTAAGAGAGAGTTATGGCTGTAGCCACTAATGAGAAAGCGACTGTAAGCTTTTGAAAGGGCCGTAAGAAAGGCTCGTTAGCTATCAAAAACGTTGCCATGAAGAAAACAACAACTGAAGTTCCTAGAACGATGTAAGAAGCTACATGCAGCGAACTAGAGCTAATTTGATGGTCTCTTTTGTCAATCCAAAGCTCCGCGAAGCTAAAAAGCAGCGCCACTCCAACAAATGGTAAACATGTGATTATCCATACAGCGAATACTGCAAGAAATCTCAGCAGCATGTTTTTATATGGATCTATACCAATCTGATCGAACAAATTTACAAACGCAATGTTGGGTCCTAGAACAAACTGATTGCTAGTGGTTAGGACTATAACGCGTAGAGAAATTCCAATAAGTATAACGCAAGCTATTTTTGCTAAGCTCCATTTTTTTACAAGGTGATTTAGGCCATATAGGGTTAATGTTCCTGTTAGCAAAAGCGGAAGGAAGTAAAGATGATATGACGCACCTCCCAAGAAAACAGTTGAAATGGGATCATCGTATAGCTTGGCTATTTCTTGGCTTTGGCTTTGCCCTAAAAAAAACAGGCTTCTAAATATTAAATATATGATAGACCAAATAATATATGGAGTAGCAATGCGACGAAAACGCACTCCCATCTCTGTTTTCGTATCTAACTTCTCTCCGGATCTGAGCATCTTCTTTGATAGAAAGTAGAAAGAAATTGCCAAGAAAAAAGGGACATGAAACGAAAAAATATTTCTCAGTATGGCCACAGCATCAGACATTTCGCCCCAGGTTCTATCTCCTGAGTGAGCGAGCACTACTGAAAAAGCAGCAACTCCTCTCATTAGCTCTATCCCTAGCAATTCCTTTCTTTTCTGTTTAGTATTCATATTTATTTCTGCTAAATAACAGTTTAAGTTTGCGCTACATCATCTTGTCTTAGCCGCCTTTCATGCCATCTCAAAGCAAGCAAGCAGGCTAGCGTTAGCATATGTCCTGGCTCTTCCATCTGGGTTAGGGCAAACCCCAATATGACAGTCGAAGAGATCATAAACTTGCCAAAGTCATCTATGCAGATTTTCCGCCAGACAACGGAAGCAAGATGTAAGTATGCTGCCAAACCAAGCAGCCCGACTTCCCCCCAAATTCCCGCCCAAGTGAATAGAGGAAAAAATATAGTGGATTCTTGAGCAATCCAGCCATCTGTAATAACCTTAAAAATTTCTTCAGGTGCTGGATGAATGGTTGCTCCTATCGGCAATAGTAAAGCAGCATACTTTTTCATCATCCATCCCCCTAGACGCGTAACACCGTGGCCAGGGCCAAGACCAAAGAAATGATTTAAAGGTGATTCAAAATAAGATGGAATAATCCTAAATGCTGCTATCTTAGTTTGAGTTGCCTCTCCATCTGGGCCATACAGGCCAGGCCTATCGATCCAATTGAGGTAGGGCGTCATGAATTCAAATCTATAAAGCGCCCACCAAAAGAGAATAAGCAAGATTGCGATTGATATTGTATACGACAGCATTTTTCCAGGTTCTTTTGCCTTTGTTAGAACCAGCAGAATCCAACCCGCTGCAAAAGCCAGAAAAACTTGTTTTGAATCAGAAACATAAACTTGATATACGGAAGCCAGCAAGGCAGCTATTCGAAGCCATAAAGGAATAGACTTTAAGCTAAAAAGATATAGCGCAAAATATACCGAAACCGTACAGGAAACATAGTTTCCTGCGCTGCCTCTCCCTGACGCAAACACGCCTGCTGTGTTATCTGCTATCGTTCCTCCTCTTCTAGGATAAAGACCTATAGGTAGGAGAATAGATTGGACAAGAGCTAAAACCAAGTTGAAGGTGCAAAACCTAAGGATCCATCGCCTAAACTCTATAAAGCTTTCTTTAGAAAAAGAGATTGACATCAAGGCTAGCAGAAAGATATATGGCTCAGACTGTAGTAGAAATTGTAGACATACATTTATTTCACCAGCGTCGTTAATTAGGGCGCTGGCCACCATCACAGCAAAAAATATTCCCATTGCAAATATGAGTTCCCATGCAATAGAAATCTGTTGCCGATGCCGCGCTTTTGATGTGAGCAACACAATACAAGCAGCTGCGGGAACAATAAACAGATGCGCTAGGTTGATGATAGAAGGAGCGCCGAAGTAGGAAAGCAGGCGTGGAAAGAACGCAACAGAAAATGCAAACAGCATCAGCTTTGAATTGCTGATTTCTTTTACGCCTTCTCGGCTGTTTTCTGATGCAGTTCTCGTGTTATACATATGTTTAAAGCATTGGTTTGAGATTTGTTTTATTTATGCTGTCTCATACTGCAGCAGCATCTACAGACGAATAAAATTTCATGAGCTTTTGAGCTATGTTTTCCTTAATAAAATCTGAATTAACGGTGGATAGCCCTGAGGGGATCGTGTAAATAGCATGTACGATAGCCTCCATTAATTCCGTCATTGAATTATTCTCCAAATCAAAGTATAGGCATTCATTAGAGCCTACTTCTCGAAATATAGGAATGTCGGAACAAACCACTTTGCAGCCCCAAAACAAAGCCTCTATTAAAGGCAGACAAAAACCCTCAGCGGATGATGGAACAACAAACAAAGTGCAATTTTTATATAGCCAGCAGAGTTCTTGATCTGGCAAGGCTGAGAGGAAAATGACTTGTTCTGAAAGAGCCGATTTCTCCACAAGCTCATGAATAGATTGAGTCTCGGGACCAGAGCTACCAACTAAAACTAGCTTTATAGAATCATCAATGCTTCTCTCTTTCCGCAACTGAGCATAAGCCCTAATCAATAAATCAAGATTTTTGTTCTTGCGATGTTGAGCTACGCAAAGAATAAATTTTGATTCAAGCTGATCAGATGTGGAGCTAGAAGCTTTATCTTCAAGAAATAGCTGAGGTGCATTGACTTCAGAATGATCGAATTCTACATAATTATAGATAACGGCTCTGTGCTGGTTTACGGCAGCCTGGGGAAAGTACTGATTTAGCGAGTCTAAGGTGACTTGAGAGACGCAGCTCAATCCATTACTGTTATCGATGCACTGCTTCAAAAACCATCGATTAAACCAAGCCTGGGGATAACCGAAGTTCTCTGGACATTGGAACGGATAGAGATCGTGAATTGTGGATACGACTGGAACGCCATACCACTTGCGAACAAAAGGGAATGGAAAGGAGAGATGAATTATGTCAGGCTGCAGCTGATGAGCAATTTTAGGTAACGTAAACACAAACCAGCGATTTCTAGCGACAGAGCTGTTGGTTATATCAATAGTCAGCAGCTCTATTTTGGGTGAATTTAGATTGAAAGAGTGTTCGAAATACGGCTCTTGCCATTTACCTATGATTAGGGTAACAAGGTTGACATGATCAAGATCTACCAGGCACTGCGCTAGGTTTGCTGCGTGCCTACAGACTCCTGTAGGTTTAGTAGGCCGGTGTAATGCTGGAATCAACACATGCATAACGAAAATACTCCTCAGGATGGCGTTGTGACGGGCTCTACCTCAGCGATCGCTGCTCGGTAAAGTTGGTCTAAGCGTTGGCCAACAACGCTCCAGTTAAAGTTCTCGTCCACAGTTTGACGGCCTGCGTTACCCATCTGAACTCGGAGGTCTGGGTCGTGGGCGAGCTTGCACATCACCGTAGCCATATCGCTGATAACCTGCTTAGGTTCTTTGGCGGGCACTTTGAAGCCTGTTTTGTCGGTAACCTGGATGGCGGGACCTCCTAAGTCGAGGCAGACAACCGGGCGACCAGAGGCCATGGCCTCAATGCAGACCCACCCGCCCGAATCATGCAGGCTAGGATGAACTAGCACATGGCTTTCTGCTAGCCGCTCAAGCGTGTCCTCGCGAGGTAATCTGCCCCAAAACTTGACCTGATGAGCAACGCCGCGCTCCTGGGCAATCCGCTTCAGGTTCTCGAGTTCCGGGCCCTCTCCAACCAACCAGTATTCTGCGTCCTGCAGGCGCGCCTCGGCAAAGGCCTCAACGCCTAGATGAAACCCTTTCCAGTGCAATAGCCGACCCATACTGATAAAGCGAACGGGCTGAGAGCCAGGCAGCGGACATTGGTTGAGCGCAGCAATTTCTTCGCTTAGTAGGCCAACCTCAGGCACGATTTGAACCTGGGTTGCCCCCATTCGATAGAGTCGCTCGGCGGTGTCATCAGTCGTTGCCCGCACTACGGCGCTATTTTTAATCGTAGAAGCCACTAAAGGATCGCGCTCTCCAATACCACGAACAAGGTTGCGGGATAGCTCATAGAACTTCGCTCGGGCGCTGAAGTCTTTCCAGAATTTGGGCGGTGCTGATTCGCCGCCGCCCACAGGACCCCAGATAAAGGGAATAGGCAGGAACGCTAGTAAGCTGGGGGCTGAATATTTTACGAAGGTGACATGATGCACTACATCGAACCCAATTTCTCGGTGCAGGCGCTGTGCGACAAAGTAGGCCTGGACTTGCC
>JBARYO010000892.1:0-1722 GCA_049647905.1 Elainellaceae cyanobacterium
CCTCGAGCTCGATGTCATTGGCAATGGAGATACCGTCGTAGCCGATGTCTGGCTCACCGTATTGCTTTTCGAGCACCACGTTCCGCCCTTTGGGACCGAGGGTAATCCGAACCGCATCGGCGATCGCATTGACGCCCCGTTCCAAAGCTTGCCGAGATTTTTCGTCAAATACTACAAACTTCGCCATAGTCCTCCGTCTTACAGTACTGTAGTTGCATATTTAAACCTTGCCTAGGCTGGAAGGTGAGGTTTTCCCCTAGCCCTCCCGAATGGTTTTGGCTTAGCACTCTAATGAAGCGAGTGCTAACGCCTACTCAACTATAGCGACTCGGGCGCAAGAATTGACGAATTCCTCTAGTAGCGATTACCGGCCTTCAGCCTAGCGTAAACCGTCGGAAGCCACCACCAAGGCACTTGGGGATAGCGGTGGTGCTCTTCGTGATAGCCGAAATGGTAGCAAGCGCCTAGGGACAAGAGCCAAGGTAGGGGCAGGCTTCTAGCGCAGTGATGACTGGGGTAACCCTTACCGCGTCGGTGAGGGAGGTAGGTGCCGAAGAAAAACAGCTGCAGCGAGCTGATGACAAACGGCAAGATCCAGAACAGCAGCAGATTGACGGCGTGGACATGGAAGACCCACATCAGGGGATAGACGATGCAGGAGATGCCCCAAAACTGGCCCCAGCCCCAGTACTGCTGGATGAAGCTGAAGTACCAGGACACAATACCAAAGCGCCCGTCGTGGAAGTCTGGGTCTTGCGTAGTGGTGGGGTGCTGATGGTGGATATGGTGTTTCTGCCGCAGAACAGAATAGGGGAACAGTGCATAGGCGTAGGAGGCGATCGCACCAACAGCATGGTTGAGGCGAGGAGCACTGGGGCAAACCGAGCCATGCATCGCATCGTGGGCAACGATAAACAGTCCGGTATACAGAAAACCATGGCCTATAACGGCTGCCGCAATCCACCGCCAGCTATAGGCCGCGTAGTCGAGGGAAAATAGCGTTACTGCACTACTCCCCCAGGCCAGCAAAAGGCCAAACGCTATTACTACGCCCAATCCAGAGACAACGCCCTGGTGTGGCAATAGAGAAGGCGCTGACGCGAGGGGTGCAGTAGATGTCATATTAATGTAGGGAAAGATAAACCGCTGCAGGATATAGCTTTTGGCTTATCCAGGAGGAGCAGTTTGCCGCAGCTGCATCACTGGCACCAACCTGCCCTCACGTATACTATACATTTCTCAATATGGTTGAATCACCTCTGACCGTAGGCCATAAGGCTGAAACCCGAAGCTCAGCAGATCAAAATCGACCACGTCCTAGGCCGATGAACCCAACGGAACAATCGGAGAACGGCATTTTATGGCGTGGTAGCTACCTCAAGCGGCTCAAGCGCATCCTAGAATGAAATAGCATACCATTAAGCAACATGATTACCCATGTCACCACCGTCCCCTGAAGAAAACAGCCTTCAGCAACGTCAGCAAACCATGAAGCGGCTCTTCTTCGTTCTACTGGCCATTGGATTGATAGGTGGAGCTCTGTTGTCTATTGGCGTCGTTCAGCTTATGAATCGCTTTGGGCTTACCGATAGTCAGCCCCAGGTCAGCAAGACCTGAATGCCTGCATCGCTCACGGCGAAGCCAAGCCGATCGCTGAGATAGTGGGATAGGCCCCGCCTTTATTGTTTTACTGTTTGGCCTGCTTAAACGGTAGGTCTTCGT
>JBARYO010000893.1:0-5641 GCA_049647905.1 Elainellaceae cyanobacterium
GCATTAGGACTTTTCAAAGTGCCCTTGCTCCAAGTTATCTAAGGCTTATCGTTATGCGCAGCTTCAACTGGGAGAGTTTCCTGCAACGCTGGAGTCAGGAAATCATCGATGCGATCGGCCAGAATCAAGCAGGCTTACCATCAGAGGTCCTAAAATCCGGCTGGTTAGGCTACCGAGCCGCCACTGAGCAGCAGATTTCTCGCACTGAATCTCGTTTAGGAACGTCTTTGCCGCCGTCTTATCGAGCATTTTTGAAGGTGACGAATGGCTGGCGGCGAACTTCCCATTTCAGCAATAAGCTGTGGTCTGTTGATGAGCTTGAATGGTTCGCGACGAGGCATCAAGGGTGGATTGATGCCTTTTGGGGAAAAACTGAACAGCATCCCCCCGAGCCTCACAATTCTCAGGCACCGACACCCTCAATTTCAGATGACGAATATTTCATCTACGGTGATGAGCAAGACTGCAGCAAACTTCGCGTTGAATATCTACAAACCGCTTTAGAAATCAGCCAGCCGGGCGACGGGGCAATTTATCTGCTCAATCCGCAGATTGTCACGCCGGAGGGGGAGTGGGAAGCCTGGTTTTTTGGCGACTGGTTACCAGGGGCCGACCGCTACCCTTCATTCCAGGCCATGATGCAGACCGAGTACGAAAACTTTCTAGAGCTGAGGGACGCCCCCAACGATCCCGACGATCCCGATGCGTCGGCGATCAATGCCGGGCCGAGGGCGGCTGACGCGCCAGCCGCCCCAGAGTCCGGGTGGCATGATTTGGCGGCCTTTACCATCGAGTTTCAAACCCAGCAGAGGCCAGGGCCTAGCCCACAGCGCAGCCGCATCCACCAGCAAGAAACCGATGCGACTAAAACCTGGTCGGATATCGACGTTGCAGCCATTCAACAGTGGATGTTAGAGCAGCTGCCAGCCACCGCCGATCAAACTACCCCCGAACCGCCCGTGGAGCTAGAAATCACTCAGCTTCGGGTTTTGCGTGCTCTGCCCACCCAACCCCCCATGGTGGTTGATCGAGCCCAACCCCTATTTGCGGACCCGATTCACCAGGGAGAACCGTTTGCCCTAGAGGTATCGATGAACGTCATAGGTGAAGCGGACCCAAGCCTTGCTGAACGGCGGTTCGTGTATCGGGCCCAATGTGTAGCTCATCACCTGACAACCCAGTTGGATACTGACCTGGGAGACATCACCACCCGCGCCCTGGGTCCCCATCAATCTAGGTATACCGCTCAATTTCCTGAGGCCAGGCTGCAACAACCAGGGCTCTATCGCCTTAAGGTCCGGGTCACGCTTGAGAACAGTTCCGCTTCGCCGGGCTACTTCAAAGTGCCTGTGTTTCAAGTTGTATAGATTTTGCAGGGACAACCGTTATGCATTTATACCATCACCCGCTTTGCTGCTTCGTGCCGCCTTACATGGCGGAAAGCTTGCAGGCCTCTGATGATCCGGCAGCGCGTCGGATCGCCTTGGCCTCTCTGGGGACTGAATATCGGACGGCCCGGCGGTTACTGAGCCAACAATTTATGGCCCCCGACCTAGCCGCCCAGGAGGTCTTTGAGCCACCGCTGTCGGGTAAAAAGCGCTATGTGTTTGATATGCGCGGTGCGAGCGATCCGCTGCCGGGTAATTTGGTTCGCCAGGAGGGCGATCGCCCCGTTGAAGACGAGGCCGCTAATGAAGCCTACGATCACTCCGGTGCGGTCTACGATTTCTATAAGGAAGTCTTCGAGCGAGACTCCTTAGACGATGCGGGGTTACCCATCCGTTCGAGCATCCATGTGGGGGATGCCTTTGATGGCCCCATGTCTAACGCTTTTTTCAACGGCAAGCAGATGGCCTATGGCGATGGTGACGGGCGTCTATTTACCCGGTTTACTCGGTCGCTAGATGTGGTAGGTCACGAGCTGACCCACGCGGTTTTGAATTTCACCAGCAAGTTGGATTACTTTGGCGAGTCTGGGGCTTTGAATGAAAGCTTTGCCGACATCATGGGGGCCTTGATCACTCAGTGGAAACATCACCAGACCGTTAACCAAACCGACTGGTATATTGGCAAAGAAGTCCTCGGGGCAGGGGCCGGCATCCCTGGAGTACGGACCTTTGAGGGGCAAAAAGCTTTTGAGAATGATCCGAATTTTGGCACGGATCCTCAACCCAAACACTATCGCGATCGCTACGTTGGTACCCTTGACCGTGGTGGGGTGCATATCAATTCGGGTATTCCTAACCATGCGTTTTACCTGGCGGCGAAAGCGATGGGTGGGTATGCCTGGGAAAAAGCCGGGAAAATTTGGTACGTCTCGATGAAGGCCGGGCTTGAACGGGACGCCACCTTTCAGGAGGCGGCGCGGGTGACGATTGCGATCGCAGGATACTACGGCGATGACAGTGATGAGCAAAGAGCCGTCCGGAGCGCCTGGCAACATGTGGGCGTCATTTAGACCGGTAAGAAAATTTCCAGCGGCGTTAGGGTAATGGGGTAAAACACGATGCAGATTACATTAGAACGCAGCGGTGGGTATACAGGAATTCCACTAACCATCAAAGTCGATACAGCCACTCTGCCATCCGAGCAAGCCCAGCAGCTGCATCAGCTCGTTGAAGCAGCGGACTTTTTCCACCTGCCAGCAGCGGCACCAATGCCAGCAGAGCCAGACCGTTTTGAGTATGGGGTCACTGTTGAGGAGGGCGATCGCAAACACAGGATCACCGTTGGGGAAATAGCCATGCCAGAGGCTTTGAAGCCGCTTATCAGTCGGTTAATACATACTACTCCATAGGGCACCCCGCTCTGTACCTCACCTAAGTGGAAATTGCTATATCAACTTGAAAATGTAACCTAAGTGATACAAGCTGGATTCCAAAACGTGGGTATACTGCATTGAATCGTTATGCAGTCACATTGTTATGGACTCAGTTAGCCACCATCGTCCTCATCGGACCGTTATTCGCTGTAAGGCTAAAATGCAGCTGCTCGAAACTGCCAGCAGCTGTTTTTCTTGTGATGAATCCGTTGACGACGATTTATTAAAAGATTTATCAGTCGTTCTCTTTCAGTCAAAACAGCACCAGGTGTTTTTCGAAACAGGCCATGACAAATGTGCAGTTAATAAAATAGAAGAGCGGCTTGCGCAGGAACTAGCGAATACTTATCGAAACATCCTAGAAAATCACCAAAATCCGCTCATTCAAAGTCTTAATGCATTACTTTAACCGCTAGCGGCGTTGGCTCATCGCCTTTGATAAGCTTTAGGCGTCACCCCCACCACCCGCCGAAACACCTTCGTCAAATGCGTCTGATTCGCAAAGCCACAATCTAAAGCAACAGCGCTAATCGAAAGCGATCGCCCTTCCAGCAATGCCTTCGCCCGCTCCACCCGCAGCCCCATCAAATACCGATAGGGCGACACACCCACCGATTGCTTAAAGGAGCGGCTAAAGTGAGACTCACTCAAACCAGTCAAAGCCGCCAAATCCAAAACCGACAAGTCCTGCGCTAAACTCGCCTTCATGTAATCTATGACCCGCTCTAGCTGCCACCCGGATAAACCGCCGGCTTTGAGCTTAGGCCTGCTGACCGCATAGTTCCGTATTAAACGAGCGGCGATCGCCGTTCCCAATGACTCGCCATACAACCGGCCAGACAAACAGCCCGTCTGAATTTCCGTCCTGAGCGCCAGAGCCAACTGCCCGATTACCGGATCCTCGATCGAAAACTGGGGAATCAGTTCTATTTCACACTGCTCCCGAGCGGCCTGGTTCAGCAACGTGGGACAAATCGCAATCACCGAGAATTCGGCGTCGCGATCCCAGTTGGTCCAGTGATCTAAAAATGCCGGAACAACATCAACGCGACCTTTGCCGTGGGCATAGCGCTTAAACTTGCCATTCAAATAACGCTCTGCCTGAAAGCAGCTTTTAGCACCTGTGACCACCAGTGAATGCTGTAGGATGCAATGCTCCACCGTTTCATGGGGAGGATGGCAGTAGTGTGTAAAGGTCAACCCTTTCCATCCCGCATGGTAGCTAGCGACCAGGGGGGCTTGTGGAAGCACGCGCGCTACTTCCTGCGGGTCTGTAAAATCGAGTGTGGAGGTTGCAGGGTCCATGGTGGACTTTAACCAATCAAGATTTCACAGTCTAAGCAGAATTGGGATAATCTTAGCAGAATTGGATGAGACGGCAGGTTGAGGCTACGCCTACTGTAGGGGTGTCCACAAAAGGCGGTAGTAGCGCACATCCCAGTAGAAAGGAGGTTCGTCCGATAGCAGCAAATTAGACCCTGTCCCATCTCCTTCCCACCTCTTATGCCAGATCAACCTGCACCAGAAATTGAGCTGCTACGCACCGCGTATGCGGCCTTCAACGCGCGTGATATTGATGCCGCGATCGCTCTCATGACTCCCGACGTCCATTGGCCGAGAGCATTCAAAGGTGGTTTTGTCCGTGGACCTGAAGAAGTTCGCGCTTACTGGACGGAGCAGTGGAGCGAGATCGATGGGCACGTCGAGCCGGTTGCCTTTCACTCAGAGGAGGATGGGCAGGTCTTGGTGGAGGTGCATCAGGTCGTGCGCGATTTGGATGGGGCTGTTCTGGTTGATGAACAGGTCGGCCACCGGTTCACCCTTGAGCAGGGCTTAATTCAAGTGATGGAAGTCTGCCCGCTGCCGTCATCCGGCCCCACCGCCCTTAGTGGTGCAGAAATCTCAAAGGAGGCTTAAGCGGACTCATCATGAGAAGACGAGCACCCTCAAGAACTCAATTTGGCAGTCTAACGCCGCCCGCTTGCGCCTCGAGGCACAGGCTTTAGGTGGACTTTGGGGCGTTAGGGCTATTAGCGTTGGCAGTAGCACTCGCCTGTAGCAGCACCGTCCTATAGTTCTTAAACCAAGCTGCAGAAAACTCAGTCCCCTATCGCCATGCCAGTCGAGTTGCGAGCGTTGACCGCTCCAGGCAAGGATCATGCCGACTATTAGAGCAATCAAATAGGCCATGTCCAACAGCATGAATAGACAGCTCAGTGCTTGAGCATCTCTTAGACCGGAGGCAACAACGTTGAAGGCCGCAGACTTGTAGTCTTTGAAGTGCGGCTCTATGCCGCCAAAGCGCTTGCCGTAGAGCGCGAAGGTTTGCAAGGAGGGAGGCAGACTTGATAGGACAGCCCAGGGCTCGCTGGCCTGGGAAAGGTGGCCTGTGACTAGGTGCGCCTCGATGCCCTCTAAGACAGTGACATTGTGCAATAGATGAGCTTGCTGCTGTGGGGGAAATAGATATTGCACCGAGCGAGTCGCTCCAGTCGCAAGGCGGACCTGCATGTCACACTTGACCCGAACCGCCCACTGCCAGTGGCACCCCTCGAGCCAGACCAGCAGTTCCCTGTGGGCAAAGCCTCGGTCAGCCAACAGCGTCACCCCGCAACCGGAGGGCACCAGCGCTTTGGCTGCCTCAAGAACGTGCTTGTAGTCCTTGAAGGCGACACTAGCACTCTTGTGCTCTAGCACCACCTGAGCCAAGGCGAACGAGCGCCCACCCCACACCAGACAGACTTCCACCAAACAGCACTGCTCCCACAGCATGCTGGTGTCTAAAGTCAGGGTAATCTCGCTGCCGTCAAATGCTTGCAG